>CAYVMK010000379.1:0-2922 GCA_964452445.1 uncultured Desulfonema sp.
AACCGAATGGAGTATATGTGTGGCGGTATGATTAAGGGCTGTCGCATTTCGCCTTTTGGTGTTTACAGAAAGAGTTACAATTTGTCCTACGGCAACAATGCCCTTTAATACTTTTCCATTGTGAATTATTATTCCTGTCGGATCCTTTACCGTATCTGTGATTTCAATTTCAAGGTCTTTTGATTTTATCAAACCGGCATCTCCGGTCTGGCCTCCCGATTCGCCGTAAAAAGGGGTATCTTCGGTAACAATTTCGATATCTCTGCCGGCGGCAGCTTCTTTAACTTCTTCTCCGTTTTCCACAATAAGAAGAACTTTGGAATCGCATGAAAGCCTGTCATATCCTACAAATCTGGGTATCAGTCTTTTTGCGGAAAGATTTTTATATGCTTCGCTTATTCCGGTAAAAACGGCAACCGATCTCGACTTTTCCCTCTGTACGTCCATTGCGGCATTAAATCCGTCCATATCAAGAAAAAGCTTTTCATCCCGCACAACATCCCGCACAACATCAACAGGGAAGCCGTAGGTGTCATACATCCTGAAGATAACATCCCCGGGAACCGTATTTGCTCCTTTGGCTCTTATCTCCGAAAGTTCATCATTTAACAGTTTTAACCCATTATCAAGGGTCTCTGAAAAACGGGCTTCTTCATTTTTTATGACATTTGCAATAAATGCCTCCGCCCCGCTGAATTCCGGATAAGCCTCTTTCATAGATTCAACAACAACTCCGGAAGTCTCATGCAGGAATGGTTTAACAAGGCCGATGTTTCGCCCGTATCGTATCGCCCTTCTCATTATCCTGCGAAGCACATATCCCCTGCCCTCGTTTGACGGAAGAATTCCGTCGCAGATAAGAAACGCCGCAGCCCTGCTGTGATCGGCGATTACCTTCAGCGCAACATCGGATGCCGCGGACTCGCCCAGGCTCTTTCCTGAAAGCTCCCCTGCCCTTTTTATAATCGGAACAATAAGATCGGTGTCATAGTTTGTAGGCACATTCTGAACCACGGCGACAATGCGCTCAAGGCCCATTCCGGTATCAATGCTGGGCTTTGGGAGCGGAGTCATTTTTCCGGAAGCATCCCTGTTAAACTGCATGAAAACAAGGTTCCATATTTCAAGATACCTGTCGCAATCGCAGCCGACTTTGCATTCGGGCTTGCCGCAACCGTATTTTTCTCCCCTGTCGATGAGTATTTCAGAGCACGGTCCGCAAGGCCCGGTATCTCCCATCGACCAGAAATTGTCTTTTTCGCCGAATCTTACTATCCTCTCTTCCGGAATACCGATATTTTTATGCCAGAGATCATGGGCTTCATCATCGTCGATATAAACAGAAGCCCAGAGTTTGCCGGCCGGAAGGCCGTAACCGTTTGTAAGGAGATCCCAGGCAAATTCAACGGCCTTTTCCTTGAAGTAATCGCCGAAGGAGAAATTGCCGAGCATTTCAAAGAAAGTATGATGCCTTGCGGTATAACCGACATTTTCCAGATCATTGTGCTTTCCGCCTGCACGCACGCATTTCTGAGAGGTTGCAGCCCTCACATAATTTCTTTTCTCCTCTCCGAGAAAAGTCCGCTTGAACTGAACCATCCCTGCATTTGTAAAGAGCAAAGTTGGATCATCCGACGGAATAAGGGATGAGCTCCTTACCACCTGATGATCGCGCTTTTTGAAATATTCAAGAAACTCTCTGCGAATCGCGCTGCCCGTCATTCATAACTCCATATATCGGTTTTCTGATGCAACTTTATGCCCGTAACGCGAACTATTCTCCTTTAATCTCTTCCTTTACCGGCGAAAGGCCGGTCGTCTCCCTCACCTTTGCATACAGGCCGTTGAATATATCCGTATTTTCCTTTAAAAATTTTTTAACATTCTCGCGGCCCTGGCCTATTCTTTCACCGTTATATGAATACCATGCTCCGCTTTTGTCGATTACTCCCAGATCTGCCCCTATATCGACAACATCGCCTATCTTCGATATTCCTTCTCCGTACATGATGTCAAATTCAGCCTCTTTGAAAGGCGGAGCCATCTTGTTTTTGACAACCCGGACCTTTGTCCTGTTCCCGACAACGTCCTGTCCCTCCTTGATGGATGCGGTGCGGCGTATATCAAGTCTCACGGATGAATAGAACTTCAGGGCATTCCCTCCTGTGGTTGTCTCGGGGTTTCCGAATACAATGCCTATCTTCATCCTTATCTGATTTATGAAAATAACCGAGGTCATTGTCTTGCTGATTGTTCCGGTCAGTTTTCTCAAAGCCTGGGACATCAGCCTTGCCTGAAGCCCCATATGGGAATCGCCCATTTCACCTTCAATTTCCGCTCTCGGGACAAGAGCGGCAACGGAATCGATTACAATAATATCTATAGCCCCGCTTCTGACCAGCATGTCGGTAATTTCAAGGGCCTGTTCCCCGGTATCGGGCTGGGCGACAAGAAGTTCATCGCAGTTGACTCCGATTCTCCTTGCATAGCCTGTGTCAAGGGCGTGTTCCGCATCGATAAAAGCGGCGATGCCGCCCTGCCTCTGGGCTTCAGAAACGGCGTTAAGAGCAAGCGTTGTCTTGCCCGACGATTCAGGCCCGAAAATCTCTGTAACCCTTCCCCTGGGGAGCCCTCCCACGCCAAGCGCCTTGTCCAGCGCAAGCGATCCGGTGGGTATTACAGGAACATCGATTACCGGCCTGCTGCCCAGCTTCATAATAGACCCTTTGCCGAACTGGCGCTCTATCTGCCCTATTGCGGTATCAACCGCTTTTTCCTTGTCTATTGAACTGCTCATAATCTCCCCCTTCTCCGGTATCTGAAAAACAGTTGAACAAGTTTTACACGTAAAATTCTAAGAAGCCATAAAAATTGATGAACTCGTAAAAAGTTATATGCGAACGGATTTGAGATTTTTGGGAA
>CAYVMK010000380.1:0-2914 GCA_964452445.1 uncultured Desulfonema sp.
TTGAAGACCTGCCGGATACCTGGGAATGCCCGATATGCGGGGCTTCAAAAGATGATTTTGAAAAAGAGTAAATCAAAAATTCTGTCACTCCCGTGAAGCTTCTCCCCGACTTAAGATCGGGGAACGGGAGTCCGACATCAACTTAATTATTTCAGGAAAAAGAAATGAAACCCGTAAAGATAGCAAAAGACATTTATGATGTCGGTGTTAATGACTGGAATATCAGAGATTTTCATGGATATACAACAGACCTGGGGTCAAGCTACAATGCTTTTTTGATCCTGGACAAAAAAACAACGCTCGTAGATACTGTTAAAGCGGAATTCGCCGATCAACTTATTGATAATATATCGAAAATAATAGATCCGAAAAAAATCGACTATGTTGTCAGCAATCACACGGAAATGGATCATTCCGGGAGCCTGCCCCGTGTAATGCACAAAGTCGGGGAAGAAAAACCTCTATTCTGCTCGAAAATGGGCCAAAAAAACCTTTCCCGCCATTTCAGACAGAAATGGAATTACCGCCCGGTTGAAAACGGGGAAGAACTTAGCCTTGGAAGCAGAACAATAACTTTTCTCGAAACAAGAATGCTTCACTGGCCGGACAGCATGTTCTCCTATCTTAAAGAAGACAAGATCCTTTTTTCAAGCGACGCTTTCGGTCAGCATTATGCAGGAATGGAAAAGTTCGATGACATTGTCGGGGATGCCATCATGCCCCATGCAAAAAAATATTTCGCCAATATTCTACTGCTCTATTCTCCGCTGATTTTAAAACTGGTTGAACACGTAACAAATCTCAAACTGGAATTTAAAATGATATGCCCCGATCACGGCATATTATGGCGCAAAGACCCCGGAAAAATCATTAATGCATATGTCAGGTGGAGCAGACAGGAGGCAAAGAATAAAGCCGTGATCATATATGATACCATGTGGCACAGCACTGAAAAGATGGCTGAAGCAATTGTTGCAGGCTTGAGCGAGCAGGAAATAGAAGCAAGGCCGATGCACCTTAGAAAATGGAACCGCAGCGATATAATGACCGAGGTTTTGGATGCAAAGGCGATTATCGTCGGTTCTCCCACATTAAATAACGGCCTGTTTCCTACCGTCAGCGATTTTCTGACATACATGAAGGGCCTTAAACCAAAAAATAAAATCGGGGCTGCTTTCGGTTCATACGGATGGAGCGGAGAATCGGTAAATCTTATTAAAAATGAACTTGAATCAATGAATATCGAAATCATTGATCCCGGTTTGAAGGTTCAATACGTGCCTGATAATCAATCCATTGAAGCATGCATTGAACTGGGAAAGAAGATAGGAAAAGCAATAACAGGATAAAAACAGCGAATGAGAACACCGGTTGTTGAACTTGGCGACTGCATACTTTGCGGCATCTGCATAGAGGTTGCCCCCTCTGTTTTCAAATTAAGCAGCGCAGGTTATATCGAAATTTCAGAGCTTCCGGTTTACCCTGAAACAGAGGTTGACGAAGCTGTTAAAAACTGTCCGGCAGATTGTATTTCCTGGGACGGAAAATAAAGCATGGATATCAACCGAACCGGGGGAAGGAGATTAAAAAAAAAGATCTTTGAAATTCTGTCCGGGAATGATTTTAATGAACGGTTTTCAGAAATACGGAGGTTTCCCGGAAGACAGGTTGTAAATCATCTTTTTTCCTGTCTCTATAATACCGATGAACTGATTAAATGGCGTGCAGTCACCGCAATGGGAGATGTGGTTTCTTCTGTTGCAGGTGCTGATATTGAATCGGCACGTGTTGTCATGCGCCGTCTCATGTGGAATTTAAACGACGAATCGGGCGGAATCGGATGGGGTTCTCCTGAGGCAATGGGAGAGATTATAGCAAGAAATATGCGGCTGGGGGAAGAATACAGCCGCATTTTTATATCTTATATAAATAAAGACGGAAACTATCTCGAAAACAAAATTCTTCAGCAGGGAGTTATCTGGGGAATCGGAAGGATTGCAGGTGTGAAGCCTCATCTTATGAGGGATTCCTTTGTTTTACTGATTCCCTGCCTTGAGTCCTGCGATGCGATGCTTCGCGGCCTTTCAGCGTGGGCGATCGGAGCAATAGATCCCGTCAGAGCACAGTCTGTTTCATCGCCCCTGAAAAATGATGATTCAGTGATAAAGATTTATTCGGATGGGATTATCAGCAGGTTCACGATAAAAAATATTGTAGATAAAATTCTTCACGAACCGATTGATGATTGATGGTTTCATAAAAAGTTTGATTTTTACCACGAAGGCCACGAAGGAGAAAAAAATATATAATCTTTTCAGCTTCGTGTACTTTGTGCTCTTCGTAGTTTTATGAAATCCAACTTATTTTCGACTTTTTACGATTTCATCAAGATCAGGACAACCGGAAACCGTAAAGGAAGGCTTTGATAACATGGACATAGCAGCGCTTATCCCGTCTCCCGATACTATCCCTGCTCACTGGGTATGGTTCAAGGCACTGCTGATTATTACTTTTATGGCCCACATTCTTTTAATGAATATCATGCTCGGGTCTGCAATCATAGCTTTTTTCAGCGGATTGAGGAAGTCCCCGGACAGCAGCTCTATTTCGCTCCAAAAAGGCATATCTGAAAAAACAACCTTTGTAATAGCTTTCACCATCAACTTTGGCGTGGTTCCTTTGCTGTTTTTGCAGGTTCTTTACGGAAACTTTTTTTACACGAGTTCCATCCTTATGGCCGCTTACTGGCTGTCGATCATTTTACTACTGATTATTGCATATTACAGCGCATATATTTACAAATTCAAATTTGAGGAGCTCGTTTTTGCCCGCAAATATTTTATCGGGCTGACCGTTTTGCTCCTTACTATTACAGCCTTTTTCTATACGAACAACATGACCTTGATGCTTTCTC
>CAYVMK010000381.1:0-2903 GCA_964452445.1 uncultured Desulfonema sp.
CTCAATCTGAGGAGAAGCGAGTCGGGAATGTTCTTAACATCAGTTTTACCGTTCATTCTGATTAAATTCCTCCATGGCTTCATGAAGCGCTTTTTCCTCCTGAAGGGAAAGAAACTGTTCAAGATCATGGATGAGAATCATGCCGTCTTCCGTCCTTACAACACCTTCAACATACTCCATCCCGGGGAGAATTTTATTGCCCGCAATAATTTTTTCTTCCGGAATATCAATGACATCACTCACGGAATCCACAAGAAGCGCAACTGTGCGCTTCGATGTGGTTCCGATAATCAACTGGTGATCCAGTTGTATCTCCCTTTGAGGCAACCGGAAACGTTTGCGGATATCAAATACGGGAATAATCAGGCCGTGCATGTTGATAACGCCGAGAACAATTTCCGGCGCTTTCGGCAAGCCTGTTATCTCAACAACACGAATAATTCGTAAGACGGCAGAAAGGAACAGGGCATATTTCTGATCGTCAAGATTAAAGCTGACAAGCCGGATCAATCGATTCATTTGTTTTTACTCCTGCCTTTTCTCATGATCACTTCCTGTCTTTATCTTTCATCGTTTTCACTTTGCGCTTTAAGCTTTATTCTTCACTAATTGTTTAATTACCTCCGTAACTTTTTCAATTTCCGTCACCTTGTCGATAAAATAGTCAGCGCCCAGTTCCTCGCATTTCTTCCGATACTGGGGATACGGATAATTTGTCAGCATGATGACCCGGATCGGCAGCTTTTTACCTCTGATATCTTTCAAAACCTCAATGCCGCTTTTACCGGGCAGGCGTATGTCCAGGATCACCACATCCGGTTCGTACTCTGAGATGGCAGTGATGGCATCCTGGGCATTGTGTGCTTGCCCGGCTATTTCAACGCCGGGAATACCGGTGAGCATTTGCTGCAGCCCATCACACACGATCTTCGAATCATCAACAATAAGGACTTTCATGTCAGACCTCGCAGGAAGTTATTTTTGATTTTACATAATCACTTTCAGGAAATTTGTCTGTCAGGGAAACCTGATCTTTTTGTAGGGGAATCCCTACAAGGAAGGGGAGCATAGAAATCTCTATTAGAGGCTGTTATAAAATTATTAGAGCGCGGCTACCGGTATGGACCAAGTAGATGGTGTGAGGGGTAGAGGCTGTTCGGTAAGGCAAATGACGCCGCCTGGTCCAATGGGCAACTTCAGCTTTTCCAGTCCATGAAAATGCCGAACATCACCCTTTCCGGCCGAGGCTGTTTTCTTGAATTCCAGGGGATAAACGGCGCCATCCTGAATGATAAGCAGATCAATTTCCTTCATGTCCCTGTCACGATAAAAGTAAAAAGGCGCCCGGCGGCCATTATGCCAGTAGCCTTTCAACAGTTCGGTTAACATCCAGGTTTCCAGAATCGCGCCCGACATGGCCCCCGCTTCAAGAGTTTCCGGAGAGGACCATTCTGTCAGATAAGCGCATAGGCCGGTATCGAGAATATAGAGTTTTGGAGTCTTTACAAGGCGCTTGGTCATATTTGTGTGGTAGGGCTCAAGCAGGTATGCAATTCCGGACGCCTGTAAGATGGAAAGCCAGCTTTTTCCAGTGTTGACGGCAATGGCGGCATCTCTTGCCAATTCCGTGATATTCAATAACTGCCCTGTCCGCGCCGCCGCCGCTCGCAAGAATCGCAGGAACGCCAGTTCGTCGCCCACCCGGGCCAGTTCATGGATGTCGCGTTGCAGATATGTCTGGACGTAAGAACCGTAAAACAAATCACGATCCATTCCTTCATCCAGAACGATTGCCGGAAAAGATCCCCGC
This sequence comes from uncultured Desulfonema sp., assembly GCA_964452445.1. Lineage (GTDB taxonomy): Bacteria > Desulfobacterota > Desulfobacteria > Desulfobacterales > RPRI01 > RPRI01. The sequence goes on from CAYVMK010000381.1 coordinate 1,811, forward strand.
CAGATGATACTGTACAATTCTCTCAGCGTGAGTTTTCCCCCTGTATTTGAATGCTTCCGAACATTCTCCGGAATGGGAAGAAAGGGCAGGGACTCTCCGCTTTGTCCCACCAGTTCCCTTCTGGAAAATCCCATTATCTGTACAACGGCAACGCGACCGGCCAGGGTTTCGGAAACACCCTTCATCATGTGAAACTGCTGGGAGCCAGTAAGCCAGAATAAACCCGGCCTGCGATTGGTATCTACCTGTATTTTGATGTATGGCAACAATTCCGGCGCATACTGGATCTCGTCTATAAGCAGGGGCGGTATAAATTTCTGGAAGAAAAGAGCCGGGTCTTCTTTTGCCAGGCGCAAGACAAGCGGATCATCAAGGGCAACATAAGTCATGTTCTCGCTGATGAGATGTTTCAGAAACGTGGTTTTCCCAACCTGTCTGGCGCCGGTCAGTAGCAGGACGGGAAATTGCTTTGCCGCCGTGGCTATGAATGATTCGAGTGTGCGTGTAACATACATATGGTCAATACCCAGCTCTTTCGGCTATTATGCATTTGAATTGCACTATAGCCGATAAATGGCGGCGGGTCAATAACAATGTCATAAACTTTAGCCCCTTGAGCCAATTGCAAAAGTCGTCATTCCCGTGCAAACGGGACACGCAGTGAAGCACAAGCGCTACCCAAAAATTTTTGCAACATATTGAAAAGACTGGATTCCCACTTTCGTGGGAATGACAAATTCTTCTCTTTTTAGGACTTTTGCAATTGGCTCCCTTACCATGTTTTTCAGACGAGATGGTGTTCCGAAACATAGTGTATCAGATCGAAATTGTTACTCATTTTCATTTTTCCCATGATGCGGCTGCGGTAGGTGCTGACCGTTTTTTCGCTGACACAGAGTTTGCCCGCGATACTCTTCAGTGAATTTCCCCGGGCAATCATGCATAAGATCTGAAATTCCCTGTTTGAAAGGCTCTCGTGGGGCGGCTTCTCAGAGGCATCAGATTGGAAAATAATCTTCTCGGCGAGAGATGCGCTGACATACTTGCCCCCCGAACTCACTTTTCTGATGGCATTCACGAGTTCTGTCAGGGC
>CAYVMK010000382.1:0-2892 GCA_964452445.1 uncultured Desulfonema sp.
GCATCAATGATGCATTTTGACGCACGTATTCGCGGTAGTCTTCGTGCACCAGATCCAGAGGATCAGTGCCCATCAGTTCATTTTCACTGAAACCCGTAATACGTACAAATTCAGGGTTTACATACCGGAATTTTCCATCCTGAACTATATAGGTTCCGATTAAGGCCTTTTGCCGGCTCTGGATCAGTTGCGTGTCGGCAACCTTCATCTCTGTGTTATCGCGAATGAAACCTTCAAGCGACAGGGGCCGCCCATCTTTCTTATCGCGAAGCACAATCCAGCGGTCCTGTAGCCAGCGAATCATTCCATCCGGATAGGCTATCCGGTATTGCACCTCTCCCTTGTTCAGGCCGGCCTCAATCGATTTACCGATCGCGTGAAGAAGAATGTTGCGGTCATCCGGATGAATGACAGGCATTACTTTTTCTCTGGGGATAGATCGTGAAGTTTTTTTTGGCAGACGGAAAATTTCCCTGAAGGCTTTGTTAACTAAAAGGAACTTACGGGATTCCAGGTCGTAGTGATAAATAGCATCCTGAAAACGGTCAGCCAACCGCTTGATGTCTTTAAAGATGTCTTTATTGGCCTGTTTTGCCATTTACAGTCCGATTCCGATTTTTTAAGTTAATATGGTTCAAGGGTTTGTTTTCTAATGGTTTTAGTTGTTTTTATCCCATTATGGAAGCTTATACCAGGTGCCCTTCCCTTTACCGATCATCTTTAACCGTCCCCTTCGAACAAGTTCGGCAATATGAGCCTTAATCGTATTTCTGTTGGCGCCGGTAATTCTTTCGGCATCACGCACCACTATTTTTCCATGTTGACCGGCTATCTTTACAATCTCCTGAGAGAGCGGCGGAATCTGAGCAATAACCTTTTCAGTCTCAATCTTGGATTTCAGGACAGAAACCTGTTTTCTTAACGATTCAAGGAAAAACAATATCCAGTCATTCAGTTTTCCATTATCGGTATAAAGGGTTGAGTGAGCGTGCCTCAGGGCTGAATAGTATCGGTCTTTATTATCCTCCACGACCCTTTCCAAAGAAGAGTAGGGAATATAGGAATATCCTGTTCTTAATAACATTAAAGTCGTCAATACGCGGGATAACCTGCCATTGCCATCCTGGAAAGGGTGGATTGCTAAAAAGTTGACAAGGAATATGGCGATAATCAGGATCGGATGTAAATCCTTTTTTTTCGTCTCCTCATCGACCCATTGGATTAAATCAGTCATCATAAATGGTGTGTTAAAAGGAGAAGCGGTTTCGAAAATAACACCCAGGCTGCTGCCGTCTTCGGCAAAAGCTTCCACATGATTGGGGAACTTCTTATATTCACCTCTATGGCGCGCATCCTTTGATGAATGTTTCAAAAGTGTCTTATGTAATTGCTTAATATGATTTTCATCTGCCGGAAGTTCATTGTAAGATTCAAATATCAACTCCATCACTTCAGCATAGCCTGCAACTTCCTCTTCATCCCTTGACTTGAAAGAGATAGTGCCCGGTCCGGAAAATAACTTTTCCACTTGACTATCCGTCAATTTGGCGCCCTCGATCCTTGTGGACGAACCAACAGATTCAATAGTTGCGACATGCCTCAGGAGCGCCAAACGGTCAGGGGCGAGACTGCTTAAGGCCTGCCATTTCCCTTTGAACTCATCGATTTCTGAGATAAGCTTGATGTATTCCGGTATGATATTTAATTTAGGAGTATCCATAATAATATCCATATATATCCAAATAACACTGTCGTCAAGATTTAATACGGATATTTATGGATATTTTATTGGATATATCATAGTGGATTTGAGAGATTGCTCACATGTGCATGGCGACTGCTTCAACATTACCGTTTGTGATTTTTAAGTCGGAGAGGCTTTTTAAGTAACATCGGCCTGAAATAATTTTCCAAGCAACCGCTTACACAAATCAGGATTGATCCAGATATCTTTTCGGTCGCTGATTTGCTGGAAATACACACGCAGTTGATCTTCGCTTATATGCTTTTTTTTATAGGCTTCGATTAAAACACCTAATGATCCCATTCCCTTTATATTCCTTGATCGCGCAAAACTCCGTCCTCGTTCTTCATCCATCAGGAGCAAGGCATTTTTCGAAATCGCCAGAGCAATCGCTTCTTTTTCCCCTCTGTCAAGATTCTCATTCTGAAGATCCAATGGAATGTCTATGACCTGGGTCGGATTCCATTTATTCTGTGTCAGAAAAAGATGTAAAGTCCGGGCGTCGGGGAAACCATACCTGATTCCAAGTTGAACCGCTTCCTTATATACAGCAAAAGGGAATTCGACTCGCCCGTAAAGGTCTTTCAATAAGTACAGTATGTTCAGCTTTGAAAAGAGGATTAGTGGGCCTGCATTTGAAACGACATTCAGCGCCATTCTGCAAGTTCCTCGTTGATTGTCATGTCGGAAGTCTCGGGGACAATATTTTGACGGCGGGCTTCACAAATCAACTCCTGTTTATTGATTCCTATCTGCTCAGCTATATAACCTAAAGAGCCGACACCATCGCAATACAATTTGAGGGCACGTTCCACCTTGTACTGATAAATGCCCAGGCGGACAATTTGTTTCAACGTCAATTCTTCCGACGGTAATCCTGCAATCCAGTCACGTGGAATTTTGACAGTAATTTCTTGTTCCATATTCTTTTTCGCCTCCTTTGATTTATCTGTATAGAGTATACCACAATAAGATTTAATTTTCTAAAATAAATGGGAGATATTGAGTTGACGCATTTAACTTGCAAACATGTTTATCAGGCAGCAAATGAGGGCAGATATCACCGGGCATTAATCAAGTTTAAAAGTTTAAAACGTCCGTTCGCAGTAACAGTTGTTCATCTAACGGGTTAAAGTCCCGTCCGGTTA
>CAYVMK010000383.1:0-2886 GCA_964452445.1 uncultured Desulfonema sp.
GAATATGTTGACAAGCTCAGGTCCGCCTGCGTTCTGGCGGATATTGACGAGCGAAAAAACGATATTGAAAAGCATATTTCTGAAATTGCGTTAAAGCTTGACGGCAAAGTCCTGCAGGATGACGAGCTTATGAATATCGTTACGAATTTAGTCGAATACCCGGCGCCGGTTGCCGGAAGATTCGATAAAGGATATCTTGAAGTGCCCGACGAGATTCTCATAAATTCCATGCGCGAGCATCAAAAATATTTTGCCGTAACCGACGAAAAGGGGCATCTTTTACCATGTTTTATTGCTGTTAATAATACCAGAGCCAAAAACATGCTGCTTATTGCAAAGGGACATGAGAGGGTTTTAAGGGCGCGTCTTGAAGATGCCAGGTTTTTTTACAGAAGCGATATCAATATTTCTTCCGATGCACGGGTTGGAAAGCTTAAAGGAGTACTTTTCCAGGCAAAGCTGGGATCCATGTATGAAAAAACGGAAAGGATTGAGAAGATCGCAGGATATCTCGTTGATGAGATATCCGTTGATCCTGAAATCAAAAAACAGATTTTAAGGGCCGCCAGGTTGTGCAAGGCCGATCTTGTGAGCCACGTTGTGGGAGAATTTCCTAAACTGCAGGGTGTTATGGGAAGAATTTATGCCATGAATGCCGGTGAGGAGAGGAATGTTGCGCTTGCTATTGAAGAGCATTACAGGCCTGCTTATTCAGGGGGGGCTCTTCCTGAAACAACGGTCGGAGCAATAGTCGGCATTGCAGACAAGATCGATTCGATTTGCGGCTGTTTTTCGGCAGGGCTCATACCCACCGGGGCTTCGGATCCTTATGCCCTGAGGCGCCAGGGGATCGGCATAATTCAGATAATGCTCGAAAAGAAATTTTCGTTCTCATTGAAAGCTCTTATTGAAAAAAGCCTTTTGCTGTTTGAAATCAAAAACACGAATGAGAGGGAAAAAACGGCGGATAAGATATATAATTTTCTGCAAAGCCGTATGTCGCATCTGCTTGCTGAGCAGGGTTATTCAAAAGATGTTGTCTCAGCGGTTGTAAATGTTTCCGTCGATCATGTGCCGAATGTATGGAACAGGGCAGGGGCGCTTGAAAAGTTAAAGGCCGCTCCCGATTTTGAGCCGCTCGCGGTTGCCTTTAAACGGGTTGTCAATATTATAAGAAAGTCGGCGCCGGAAAGCGCTGCCGGCAATATGGGCGGAGTCGACGAGAGATTGTTTGAAAAGGAATGCGAATCCGCTCTTTTTGCCGCATACAGGGATGTTAAAAGCAAGGTATCGGATAACCTTCAAAAAGGAGACTTTGAACAGGCGCTTCTTGATATAGCATCCCTCAAAAATGCCGTTGATGCTTTTTTTGAAGGAGTCCTTGTAATTGCAGATGATAAGGATGTACGAAATAACCGGCTTGCACTGCTTGGATCTATTGCCGGGCTTTTTGCCCTGTTCGCAGATTTTTCAAAAATATAAAAATGATGGAGGATAAAATGCCTTTTGATCCCGAGATGGATAAAATACTTAAAGAGTGGAAGTGTGAGGAAACGGGTCTTGTTGTTTCCATAAACAGGTACGGCGCCGGTGAGCCTAAGCTTCAGATAGGTCCCAGAGTGTTTATGAAAAAAGACGGGAATGAAAGTCAGCGCAAGGCAGGCCGTCTCACAATAGAAGACCTTATGTGGCTCTATGATATCATTGATGAAGTAAAGGATGAATTGTCGAAACTTGCAGGTCCTAAATAAATATCGGCGGCTTCGTAAAAAATCCTGAAGATTACCGGCAGCCTGCGGGGCTTTGATAAAAATATGTCAGAGTTTATAGATCCGGATATTGTTAAAAGAATTAAGAGCCTGAGAGAGGAGCTCCACAGGCATAATTATCTCTATTATGCTGTGGATGATATTGAAATATCTGATTCAGAGTACGATAGAATGATGAATGAGCTGATTGAACTCGAAAAGGCATATCCCGAGCTTGTAAGTCCGGATTCACCGTCTGTTCGTGTCGGCGCTCCTCCCTTGAAAAAATTCGGGACTATAAAGCATACAATCAAGATGCTGAGTCTAAAAAACGCATTTTCTGAATCTGATATCCGCGACTTCGATAAGAAGGTAAAAAAGGAGCTTGGAACGGACGGAGATATCCTTTACACGGCTGAACCTAAAATGGACGGTGTGGCTGTGGAATTGGTCTACGAAGACGGAAAGCTTGCCGTAGGATCGACCAGGGGTGACGGAGATACGGGTGAGGATATAACTTCCAATGTCAGGACGATACGGACGGTTCCTCTTCTGCTTCTGAACCGGAGTGACAGCGAAAAGATTCCATCCCACCTCGAAGTTAGAGGGGAGATCGTTATAAGCAGAGAAGGATTCAGACGTCTTAACGAAGATATGTCCGGACAGGGTCTGCCTTTATTCGCAAACCCGAGAAATGCCGCAGCAGGTTCTTTAAGGCAGCTCGACTCAAAAGTAACGGCGGCCCGCCCCCTTGAAATTTTCTTTTATGGAACAGGTGAGGCTAGTAAAATGGATATCGAGTCTCACTGGGAACTGCTTTGTGCATTGAGAGAACATGGGTTCAGGATAAACCCGCACATAAAGCCTAAGATCGGAATAGAGGATGTCATCGAATATTACAGGGATCTTGAAAAGAGACGTTATGAACTCCCATATGACATAGACGGGATAGTGGTCAAGGTCGACAGTTTAATCCTTCAGATCCAGCTCGGTTCAACCGCAAAATGGCCTCAATGGGCAATAGCCTGCAAATTCAAGGCGATACAAGAAACGACAAAAATATTGGATATTTCTGTGCAGGTAGGGCGCACCGGAACTCTTACGCCTGTTGCGCATCTTGAAACCGTCAATATCGGAG
>CAYVMK010000384.1:0-2874 GCA_964452445.1 uncultured Desulfonema sp.
CCACCGCCAGATTCTTGTTGGAGAAGAAACTCCAGGCCGAGATATCGCCGAAGGTGCCGAGTTTCCTGCCTGTCGGGGGTCACGATATTCCCCCAGTTTTAGCCTGCTAGGGTCATGATAATTGGACCAGAAAAAGTGGTCCAGGGTCACGATAAACGGACCAGCAGGGTCACGATAAACGGACCAGTTCCCTTGGGGTACACTATCCTCCGTTCCGAAAGGACACGGAGGGATCATGGGGTACCGAAGGGTGATCGAAGAACTGCTGTATCAAATTCTCGTCCATTACAAAGCGGGCGATTCCTGTCGCGCCATTGCTGTTGCCCTTGGATTGGACAAAAAGACCGTCATCCATTACGTCCATTGCATCGAGAAGCTTTCGTTTCCAGCCGATCTTGATTTCGCGGCAACCCTGGCTATTCTCTCGACGATCTTGCTTGCCAATAGAAAGCCGCAGCCGGCCTACGATTGTTTTGCGCCCTATGCTGAGGAAATCAAGGATCTCATCGACGGGAACAAGCATGAACACCGTCAGGGCATGAAGGCGAAGACCGCCTGGGAGGTCATTCGGCGGCGTCACGAGCTTTCTGGGAAAACCAGCTACGAGACCTTCAAGCGATTCATGCGGGAATCGCCGCTGCTTCGAAGGATTCCCGACGCGGTAGCGCGCATCGAAGTCAATCCGGGAGAAGAAGCCCAGATCGACTACGGAAAGGTGGGGACGCGAGAGTTTTGCGCGCAACGAAAAACAGTATATGCCTTTTCCGGCATCCTAAGCGCGTCTCGACTGCCCTATATCCAGTTTGGCACCAGTCAGGACCAGGTCGCGTTCGCTCTTTCCACGACTTCCATGTTTTCGTTCTGGGGTGGAGTCACCAAACGGATAAACCTCGACAACCTATTGAGCGGGGTTCTTAAAGCCGATGTATACGATCCGACGATCAACCGTACCTTTGCCGAACTGTGCGACTACTATGGCACGGTGGCGGACCCCGCACGGGTGAGGGCGCCGAAAGACAAGGGCAAGATTGAACGGCTCATCCCCCTGGCGAGGGAGCTCTACAAACGGCTTTCATCACTGTATCCCGACGCATCGCTGGATGAACTCAATGCCCATGCCCTTACCTGGTGCCGCGAAGAATATGGCATGAGCGTACACGGGACGACCGGCATTGCTCCCCTGGAGGCCTTTGAACAGTTTGAAAAGCCTGTTTTACGGCCTTTACCCGACACACCTTTCGTTCCCGCCTCCTGGACCAGTGCAGTCGTCCATCCCGATCAATTCATCCAGGTGCACGGGAAATACTATGGACTTCCGGCAGCCTATATCGGCCGCCATGTTGAGGTCAAATCCACGCAAGCCCTGGTGGCGATCTACCACGAGCACCGCGTTGTCCGTCAGTATCCCGTGTCGACCCAGCGCAGGAATTATCTTGCCGAAGACTTCCCGGCATGGGCACAGCCCTTTATCCCTGGTTCCTTTGGTTCCTTTCTTGCCGCCAAGGCGGACGCCCTGGCCCCTTCGGCAGGTCAGTATATCAGGGCCATGCTTTCCGAGCAGGGGAACCTTGGCATTCGCCGAGCCCAAGGATGCCTGGTGATCCTTGAGCACAATAAGCATCATCCTGGCTTTGAGGGAATCCTTGAACAGGCCGTAACGCATCGAGTTTTTATTCCCCGCCGGCTTCGCGCCCTGTTTGAAGTCCCCGAGACACCAAATCTCCTGCCGTTTCCCGTTTCTGACCGTGGCAAGGCCATGACGAGAAACGCGACCTATTACACGGGTTCCTGAAAAAGCGTTCAGGGGACCCGTAGAGGCCCCCATAGTTTGTTGTGAGGAGGGCTTCCATGTTGAAGGATGATCTTGTGAATGATCTCAAACGCCTGAGGCTTCCCGCCATGGCGGACAGCCTGGACACGCGCACGCAGCAGGCACAGGAGAGCAAACTCGGCTATCTCGAGTTCACCCAACTCCTCGTGCAGGATGAATTGGCGAGCCGCGAGTCCAACTCCTTCCAGAAGCGGCTCAAAGTTGCCGGCGTCTCGAATCGCATGACCTTCGAAACCTTTGACTTCGAGTTCAACAATGCCGTGCTCCCTGCCCAAACCATTCGCGATATCGCTTCCTGTCGATTCATCGAGCAGCACCGTAATCTCGTGCTCGCGGGACCTCCAGGAATCGGCAAGTCACATATTGCCCAGGCGGTAGGCCATGAAGCGGCACGGCGAGGCCTCGACGTCATCGTGTTCAAAACGCACAAGCTTCTGGAACGATTGGCTCCTGACCATTTCTCTTCTAAACGCAACCAGATCCTCATGAAGCGATGCATCAATGCAGGCCTTTTAATCCTCGACGACTTCGCGTTCAGGCTCTATAGCCAACAGGAAACGGAACTCTTATACGCATTGTCCGACGAGCGGCTCTCTGAAGGCTCCATTGTCATTACCTCCAATAGGCCACCCGAAGACTGGTTTTCTATCTTCCCCGATGCGATCGTTGGTGGAGCCATTATGGACAGGCTCGTCTCAAGCGCCGTCAAGCTGATCGTAACTTCAGGCCGATCGTTCCGAAAGGAAGGAGTGCAGAAAATCCAAGCTTCCATGCCAGCGGTGGCTTGACGTCTGCCTGAAGGTGTGGTGTAAAAGAGTATGGTACCCCCGGGGAATTACCATGACCCTGCTGGGGGAATAAGATTACCCCCGACATCCTGCCTTTATAGGATCCGCCATTCGAATGCGCGCAGTCTTCAATAAGCTTAAGATTGTGCTTCTTGCAGATATCGACGATCGCATCCATATCGCAAGCATAGCCCGCGTAATGCACGATCATCACCGCCTTGGTCTTGGGCGTAATCTTAGCCTCGATATCGGCAG
>CAYVMK010000385.1:0-2854 GCA_964452445.1 uncultured Desulfonema sp.
CCGAATGTTTTCCTAGAACGAGTTTGCGTGCGCTGAGTCCGATGGTTTCCGGTTTCATTATTTCATAGGTCATCGGGTTCTTCAGGACTCCGTCCTGGTGAATTCCGGCTTCGTGAAGGAAAGCATTTGCGCCGACTATTGCTTTGTTCGGCTGTATCGTGATTCCGGTTATCATGCTGACAAGTCTGCTTGTCGGGTAAATGTATTCGGTCTTTATATTTGCCGATGCAGAAAGATAATTGGGCCTTGTATGAAGCGACATTACTACTTCCTCAAGGGAAGTATTTCCCGCCCTTTCACCGATTCCGTTGATGGTAACTTCAACCTGTCTTGCCCCGGCTGTTATTGCCGAGATGGTGTTTGCGGTTGCAAGTCCGAGATCATTATGGCAATGGACGCTTAATAATGCCTTGCCGATATTGGGAGTATGATCAATCACGTATTTTACAAGATCGTAAAATTCGGACGGTATTGCGTAACCGACCGTGTCCGGCAGATTTACAGTAGTAGCGCCTGCTTCGATCACCGATTCAAATACTTTGCATAAAAAATCACGGTCGCTCCTTGACCCGTCCTCTGCCGAAAATTCAATATCATCGGTGTATGCTTTGGCATATCTTACGGCTTCCGCAGCATTATTGACAACCTCCTCTCTGTTCATGTTCAGCTTGTATTTCATGTGTATGTCGGAAGTAGCGATAAAAGTATGTATTCTTGGCTTTGCCGCCGTCCGGATTGCTTCCCATGCCCGGTCAATATCAGATTTGGAGGTGCGGGCCAGGGCAGCGACTCCGGCATTTTTTATTTTTTCCGATATTTTCGACACCGCTTCAAAATCCCCGTCCGAGGCAGCGGGAAAACCGGCTTCAAGCACATCTACGCCAAGCTTTTCAAGCTGCATTGCAACCCTCAATTTTTCCGCGGTGTTCATACTTGCCCCCGGCGATTGTTCGCCGTCCCTTAAGGTAGTGTCGAAAATATATATTCGTTCGCTCATTGAATTTGCTCCTTAAATATCTTTGATATCTTCGTTAAAAGTCTTGAAAACATAATATTTTTATAAAACCACAAATCCGCCTGAGGCGGAGAAGCTGAAAGTATCATATATTGATTGATTTCTTCGTGCTCTTCGTGGTTAAATATTCTTATATTACGAGTTCATCATTATCGATTCATACATGTTTTGCCAGTTTATACTGAAAGCTATCTGCAAGAGCATGCCAGCTTGCTTCTATGATATCTTCGGAAACGCCTATGGTGCTCCAGATATCATCTTTGTCCCGCGATTCTATGAAAACTTTTACCTTTGCAGCGGTTCCCTCGCGTCCGTCCATCACGCGCACCTTGAAATCGACAAGGCGCATTGAATTGAGGTCGGAATAAAACTTGGCGAGAGCCTTCCGCAGGGCATTATCGAGAGCGCTCACGGGGCCATGTCCTTCGGCAGCAGTTATTTCTTTCTTTCCGTCAACGGATATCTTTATTGTCGCGTGAGCCGAGCAGGGTTTGTCCCTGTCTTTTTCAACCGTAACCCTGAATGATTCGAGATCGAAAAGAGGTTTGAACTGATCCGTATACTTTTCAAGCAGTATCTTAAATGAGCCGTCAGCAGTGTCGAACTGATATCCTTCCTGTTCGAGCCGCTTTATCTCGGATACAATTTTACGGCTGTCAAACCCGTTTCCTCCGAGCTCAATGCCCAGCTCCTTTGCCTTGTACTCAACATTGCTTTTTCCCGAAAGGTCCGAGACAAGGACACGGCGGGTATTTCCGACAAGTTCGGGAGTCATATGCTCGTAAGCTCTCGGCTCTTTCATGATTGCGCTGACATGCACGCCTCCCTTGTGCGCAAAGGCGCTTTTCCCCACAAACGGCCTGCTGTTTAACGGTATCATGTTTGCCGTTTCACCTACGAAACGGGACAGTTTTGTCAGTTTTGCAAGATTTTCATCCGGAAAACAGGGCCTTTTCATTTTGAAGCAAAGGATGGGAATAACGGAAGTCATATCCGTATTTCCGCATCTTTCTCCGTATCCGTTTACGGTTCCCTGAACCATTACAGCCCCCGCCCTGACGGCTGTTATTGAATTTGCAACCGCGAGACCGCAGTCATTATGAGCATGGATTCCTATCCTGACAGGCTTCAGTTGTTTATTTTTCGTGCGATATTCGCTGAGAGTGTTTTGCACATCTGCTATGACACCTTCAATCTCAAAGGGAAGGGCGCCGCCGTTTGTGTCGCAAAGCGTTATGATATCAGCTCCTCCCTCTGCGGCGGCAACAAGTGTTTTCAACGCGTATTCGCCGTTTGCTTTGTATCCGTCGAAAAAATGTTCGGCGTCATAAATGACCTCGCGGCCGTTATGCTTCAGATATTCAACCGTCTCTTTTATCATTTCAAGGTTTTCTTTGAGGGTGTTTGCCATTATCTCCTCGATATGAAGGCTCCAGCTTTTACCGAAAACGGTTAAAACAGTAGTTCCGCTTTCAATAAGGGCTTTTAAGTTCGGATCATCTTCAGGAGAGATACCGGACCTTCTGGTTGAACCGAATGCGGAAAGCCGGGAATTTTTAAATTTTGTCCTCTTCGCAAGGTCAAAAAACTGTTTGTCTTTCGGATTGGAGCCGGGCCATCCTCCTTCAATGTAATGCATTCCCAGGTTATCGAGCATTACGGCTATATTAAGCTTCTCGTCTGGCGTAAAGCTGATGTTCTCCCCCTGAGTTCCGTCTCTTAAGGTAGTATCGTATAAAAGGATTTGTTCCATAGCACTCTCCGGGTATAAATAAATTTAGTAACTAGTGTCTGAACGGAAAGTAATAGTTTTTTTTGAAGTCAGCCGGATGACTGATG
>CAYVMK010000386.1:0-2847 GCA_964452445.1 uncultured Desulfonema sp.
GCAGCGGTGGTAATGGAGAACATGCACCGTCTGCATTCATGTCTGTTATGGCTAGCCCAACTTCCGCAGTTCAAAATTTGAGAGTCAATTATATCAGGGTGTTACGTTTCAAATCAGGCGATTTTCTTCACTACATTTGCTTTTCAGCAATATTGCGTTTCCCGATCACGGATTGACGCGGTTTCGCCAATCCGTTAGTTGCCTTTTTGATGAAATTCGAGCCATTACTGCGGAAGTCGGGTTAATTATGGGCCGGTTGAAAAAGCTTATCGGAAACCTGTACCACCTTAATGCCGACGAATACCCGGAAAGCTGTTGAATTGGAAGGCTTTCTGGAAAGTGTTGGCCAAAACGGTGACCAAGCGCCCTTAAAAATGAAAGAGGGTTAACCGATGAACTGGCTAACCCCCTGTATTTATTGATGGTGCCGAAGGCCGGGCTCGAACCGGCACGGGCGTCGCCCACTACCCCCTCAAGATAGCGTGTCTGCCAATTCCACCACTCCGGCAATTTTATTTCTTTTCAGTTGCATCCGGCAGTTTCGCAGGCGCTGTTTGATTTACAGGGGCAAGATCGCCTGTTTGTTCCGTTTTCTGCTCGATAGGCGCCTTAACATCTGTCATGACCGAACTTCCCTTCTTATGTCCTGAAATATAAGCAAGAGAGAGAGATGTGATCATGAATATTACGGCTATAATCGTTGTTGCCTTGCTTAAGAAAGTGGAGGCGCCTGTGCTTCCGAAAAGGGTCTGGCTGGAACCTCCGCCGAAGGCTGCGCCAATATCGGCCCCTTTTCCGGTCTGGAGCAGAACGATCATTATGATCGCTATACAAACAATAACATGTAATATAGTTAATAAAATTGACATATATCGATCCAGTTTATCGGGGTTAGGCTGCAGGCTGTTAGACTATAGACTGTTAGCCAAAAACCTACAGCCTAAACGCCTATAGCCTATCCACCTGAGCAGTTACTTATATTTTATAATTTCTGCAAATTTTTCAGCGTTTAAGCTCGCCCCTCCGACAAGGGCTCCGTCAACATCCGGCATCGACATCAATTCTTTTATATTTTCAGGTTTTACACTTCCACCATACAGTATTCTTACCGATCCGGCAATCTTTTTCCCGAAAAGCTTCTCAACAAGATTGCGGATAAACCGGTGAACTTCCTGAGCCTGGCCGCTTGTTGCCGTTTTGCCGGTTCCTATTGCCCAGACCGGCTCATATGCCAGAATTATGGGTTGCAGGTCATCCGGAGAAAAGCCTTCTAACCCCATTTTGATCTGTTTGTCAAGAATATTAAATGTATCATCTGCATCCCGCTCTTTTTCCGTTTCACCTATGCAAAGAACCGGTTCAAGGCTGTTGTTTATTGCAGCTCTTATCTTTTTGTTGACGGACAGGTCTGTTTCGCCGAAATATTGCCTCCGTTCCGAATGTCCGATAATAACATAGCTGCATCCTGCCGAAGCAACCATTTGAGGTGAAATTTCTCCGGTATATGCGCCTTCCTTTTCCCAGAAAATATTCTGTGCGCCCAGCATGACAGAACTGTCTTTTATTGCTTCATGTACCTGCGCCAGGGCGGTGAAGGGCGGGGCGATCATCACATCGACATTGCTCACACCGGATACAAGGCCGGCCAGTTTTTTTGCGGTTTCAACAGCCTCGGCGCAGGTTTTGTACATTTTCCAGTTTCCTGCAATAAATGGTCTGCGGTTATTCATAATTATCTCCTTATTATAAGCCTTGCTATCGGCCATAACCGATAGATTAAGGCACAAAGGCACAGAGTTCCAAAGGCACAAAGCATAACAAATACAACACTAATATCCGGCGTTAAGGTAAAGAGGTTAAAATAGCATTCCGAATCGGATGATTTTTTGCGGTTTCGCCGAATATTCCGTTCGCCTTTGTGCCTATGTGCCTTTGGCACTTTGCCCCTGAGCAGTTACACGCTATGTCAGTTTTTTCGTGAGGACAACTGCGTCCTCTCCAGTTTCCGGGTAGTAAGCGGGCCTTTTCCCGACGGAAATGAATCCCAGTTTACCGTAAATAGCAATGGCTGCGCTGTTGGATTCTCTTACTTCCAGAAAAACAGATGTTACACCTTTATCCCGTGCCATTTTAAAACACTTATCAAGAAGCCATGATGCGATTCCGAGATTCCGCAATTTTGGAAAGACGGCAATCCTTAAAATGCTCAGTTCACAGCCGATTATCCGCGAACATATATATGCTATTACAGGTTCATGTTTTTCACTGCCGGTTAATTTTACGACATAATTAAAGGCAGTTTTGCATGCCAGTTCTTCAAGAAATAATGTGCGTGACCACGGCGCTTTGAAGGATACCTCTTCAATTGCAAGAAGCTGTTCTATATCACACAGGGAAAGGCCTGAAAGGTTCCAATGCAATAATCTAACTCCGTTTGTTTCCTTTCAAAATACTGCTTGCAAGCGAGATGCTTTTCTTTCCATAGGTTTCTATACATTGGGCAAGCTTGCTTATATCCATATCCTTTCGTGTATTAACCGCCTTTATAAGTATGGGAAGGTTTACTCCTGATATAACCTCGGTGCGTCCTTCTTCAAGAAATGAATAGCTCAGATTTGAAGGAGTTCCCCCGAACATGTCGGTAAGAATAAGCACTCCTTCCTTCATGTTGACATTTTTTATGCATTCGGAAATTTTTTCCCTCAGCTTATCGGCATTTTCATTTATATTTATGGAAACGGATACCACACCTTCGGGACGGGCGCCCAGAATGAATTCGGCTGCATCGATCAACGCATCTCCGAGCTGTTTGTGAGTTACAACAACGATTCCTATCATGAGATTCCT
>CAYVMK010000387.1:0-2842 GCA_964452445.1 uncultured Desulfonema sp.
AGCCCTTATAGGGCTTTAATCAAGCCACCGGCTATGCCGGTGGTCATGACTTATTGAAACTATATCAAATATTGCCAAAATCGTAAGGGATCGATTTGAATTTGTTTTAAGCCTGGTTTCATGGTTATTTTGCAGAAAAAAATGCGAAAGGAGCCTCGCCATGAACCAAGGACGGACTATTTTCTCTCAGGTAATCGATTTCCTGTCAAAGAAAAAATTACGCTTATACGACTTTTTACGAACCAGTCATTAACCTCAGTCGTATATTTTAGTCTTGCTTTCAGAATCTGCTATTTTTTTTAATCCTTTACAACTGAATTCGAGTATTGTTTTCGGGCCGAGTTTGATCCTTGCTCCATCATTCAATACCGATCCGCTGCCGGTCACTTTTATTTCATCAACTTTTATACCCTGCCGGCTTCCAATGTCACGGATATAATATGAATCTTCTTGAAAATATATCTCTCCGTGCTTTCTGGATATGGATTTATCGGGGATATCAATATCATTAACGTTTGTACGCCCGATGGTTTGGGTTCCGCATATTTCAAATGTCGTGCCGGGTTTCAGCGCCTGGCTTTGAACCACTTTCAGAACAGCCGTTGGGAAAGGCGACTGTTTGGGTTCCGAATCCTCCGCCACGAAAACTGTCTCTTCTCCCTCATCTTTTGAGATCTCAGGCTGAATCTGTTTAAATTCTTCTTTTTTTTCTTCAACACATACGGATTTTTCGTCTCCCGGCTTTCGGGGAACTTTTTTCCGTTTCATAAGCAATATCACACAAGCGCCTGTTATTAATGCCAGAAAAATAATTATTATTACCGTCATATACGGGAAATGCCATCCATTCTCAGCCTTGGAGCCGGAAGACTGCAGGGGCTGTTTGAGAGCAGAAACAGGCGGCGCCCAGAAACTTTTTTCATCCTGACATAAAAGGTTTTCATGCTGGATTTTTACAACCATGCTGTGCTCTCCGCTCGCTGCCTGCGTGTTATACCTTATTGCATACTGGTTCTTTAACTGGCTCGCAATGGCTTTATAAAACGGAGTAAAATCCGCATTTGAATCCGCTATAAGATTCCTCCCGCCGGTTAGTTTTGAAATCCGGCTTAATTCCCTTACATCCACTTCCTTGCCTGCGCCGATAGTGTAAACAGGCACTCTGATCGTTTTTGCAGATGCCGCATCAATTACATCGTTTGCGCTGTATGTGCTGCAGGGCTGCCCGGCTTTTTCGTCCTTCCCGTCCGTAAACAGGATTATTGCCTTTCTTCCTTTCGGAATTTCAGCGGCCTTTTTAACAGACTCATAGGCAGTATCATAAAGGCATGTAGATGCATTAGGAACAGACTTTAAAGAATTTATCGTATTAACCGCCACCGCATGATCTTCTGAAAAATCCATCTCTAACACCGGCTCTTTGTTGAAACTGAAAATCGCAATCCTGTCATTCTTGTTCAAGAGAGATATAAAATTAACGGCGGCGTTTTTAACCGCGTCAATGGATGTCATGCCGGATTTATCTTTTGCCAGCATGCTCCCGCTTGTATCTATGACAAGCACAACCGCCACAGGTTCATCTGTCTGAGAAACCTGGATATTTTCCACCGGCCTGCCGTCCTCCAGTATTTTAAATCCCTGAACCGGCAGATCGGAAACAGGATTTTCATCATCGCCTGAAACAGTTACATAAATGCTGACCTGGTTTGAACTTTGATCGGCGGAATTTAAAGTTTCAATATAATTGATGGTTACACTTCCGGCAGGATTTCCAGTCGCGGCGGATAATATTATAAATAGAGAGATAATTGCTGAAAGAGTCAACAATAAGTATTTAGCTGTTCTGATATTATTCATCCGCCCCACCTGATAATAACTTTCTTCATGTCAGTGTATAGTTTATTTGAGCGCCGTAACAACATATGCTTCAAGATCGGGTTCCCTGTCGGGATGTTTTGTTTTAATGGTTTTGGAAACTACATCCGCCATTCGGTATACATGCTCATAAACGCTCTTGCTTATAACGATTTCTCCTGGACCTGCTCCATCACAATACCTCGATGCCTGGTTTACCGTATCTCCTATCACAGTAAATTCCATTCTTTTTGCGGAACCGATTAACCCGTGGATAACCTCGCCTGTATGAATGCTGATGCCCACATTAAATACAGGCAGGCGGCGGACAACCCTTCCTTCTCCTATTTTCTGGACTGCCTTCTGCATTTCAAACGAGGCAAGCAGAGCTTTTCTCCACTGCTGGTCGTCCGGTTTCGGGCTTCCGAAAACCGCAAGCACCGAGTCTCCGACAAATTTATCTATAATCCCGTCGTGTTCAAATATTATCGGAACAAAGGCATCGAACATTTCATTCAGCATTCGCACAACATCATCCGGCTCCATTTTGGAGCTCATCTGGGTAAAACTCCTGACATCGGACACGAGTATTGTAACCGGATCGACCCGTTCCCCGCCTATCCGCTGACGTCTGTTGTCTCCGGAAATATATTCGGCCATTTCAGGAGAAAACTGTCTTGAAAGACTCAGTTTGAATACTTCTTCCTTATGTCTCTCCTTAGGCAAAAAACGATCCTTAATCAGAACGGCAACCTGATTTCCTATTGCCCTCATAATCTCAAAATCGGTGGATGAAAAAGCATTTCTTGTATATAAATTATCAACATACATCACACCTATCGCTTCCCTGCAAACAGCAGTGGAACATAAATGGCCGCCTGCACGTTGAAACAGATTACGCTGTGAGGAGTTTCGTCATCAATCGATTTTTCTTTAGGAATTGCCCATAAAAAAGGCTCACAAAAAACCACCAAACACACCCAACACA
>CAYVMK010000388.1:0-2019 GCA_964452445.1 uncultured Desulfonema sp.
CAGCGTTGATAGGATTGTTTCTGTGCCAAGGGGATGAAATGTTGTGAGCGGCGGGCCGAAAGGGCCGAAACCGAACTTGTAAGCCTCGACTTCTCCGAACAGGTGTTTTTCCTTGATGTTCATAAAGTTACATTTTACCGCGTTCGCGAGCAATGTTCACATACGTTTCAAAAAAATTTGCGGGCGGGATGATTTTTTCGGAATCCTCTTTTTGGATCAGTTTAATTGCCTCGAAATCACAAGCCATGACACAAAGACCGCATCCTATGCATCTTTTCAGGTTGATTCCGGCCGTATCTTCAATGATTATTGCATTCATCTGGCATCGTTCTTCACAGTTTCCGCATGCCGTGCAGCTTTTTTCATCGACCGAAGCATAATAATTGCTGCAAACCGCTATGGCAGGAGCATCAAGAGTGTTGAGGTTTTTCAGTATCTGGCAGCAGCATCCGCAGCACATGCATATATTGCCCGGCCTCCGGGAGTTTCCGGGCTGAAGTACAAGTCCTGCTTCTAATCCCGTATCGAGTATATTCATTGCCTCTTCTTTCGATACCGACCTTCCCAGTCCGTTTTCTTCATAGTAATAGGCTGCGCTTCCGAAACTGAAGCAGACTTCCAGAGGTTTATCGCATCCTTTTCCCATCATTCTGTGCTCTTTTCTGCATATGCAGGGTGAAACCACGATTTTTGACTGGCTGTTAATTATCTTTTCCGCTTCCTCGTAAGGCATTATTTTCATCTCAGCAGAAATGCTCTTTGAAACCGGGATAACCCTGGTCTGTTTTGTTTTAATTTTGAGCCATGATTTGTTCATAAAACATGGAATGTATTCATTAAAGTCCCGGATGAGTTCCTCGTTAAGGTCATTAACGTGGTATTCCCATATTCCTACAACAAACTGGGCGGCCATGTAGTGGTTCAGTCCGCCTTTGCCCGACCTGAAAATAAGCCCCTTCTTTGACATCTTTTCAAGGATCGGGGAAAGCTGTGATTCATCCATCCCGAGTCGCTTTGCTATAGGTTCCGGCGGTTCGGGAACCATCGTGAGCGCTGTCGCTATGCCCGCCTCTTCAGGCGTAAAGAGGCGCTTTAAAATTCTTAATTCCACTCCCGTATCTGTCGGGGGATAGCCTGCCGGAAGATTGTCGAGGTGAACCGCAAGTTTTTTATAAATATCCATTTTGTTTTCCTTTTTTAATAATCTGTTTATTCATAAATTTTTTATCTGTGGCTGAATGGTTGCACTTTTTTAAGACAATTAAGAAGAAATACGGACTGAAGGGTTAGTTGCCGAATCTCAAAAAGACAGAATACTTTACTGGGGAATCCGTCTCAGGCGGGCTGCGGTTTGCTGCAGGGCACCTCAATAAGAGGGTCACGCAGCCAAAGTCTCTCAGTCAAGAAGCTCACGGATTTTGGAAGATACTCTGTTAATATCAAAAGGCTTTTGTATAAAGCTGCTGTGCCTGTTGTTTAAAATCCGGGATGCTTCTTCGGACAGGCTGTACCCGCTGGAAAGAAGCACCTTGAGATCAGGCTGGATTTTCTTAAGGAGGGCAAACGTTTCGCTTCCATTCATTTCCGGCATTACCATGTCGAGAATAACCAAATGAATCTCGTCCTTTTTTTCCGTGAATAGTTTAACCGCTTCGATTCCGCTCCTGACAGGCATTACCTTATATCCCAATTTGTTAAGCATCTCCGCGCCTATTTTAAGAATATCTTCTTCGTCATCAACAAGAAGCAGGGTTTCATTTCCCATAAACAGCTTTTCAGTAATAACGATTTCTTTTCCGGATGCTTTTTCCGAGGCCGGCAAGTGGATGATGAAATCACTGCCACGGCCTACTTCACTTTCGACATTGATAAATCCATTATGGGATTTAATAATGCCGTAGGCAGAGGCAAGTCCAAGGCCGGTTCCACGCCCCATCTCCTTTGTTGTGAAAAATGGGTCGAAAATCCTCCCTTTTGTCTTCTCATTCATGCCAACGCCTGTGTCTTTCACGATTATCC
>CAYVMK010000388.1:2029-2840 GCA_964452445.1 uncultured Desulfonema sp.
TGTGTTGGGTGTGTTTGAAATATTTTTTGTTTCGTGTTTCAGTTCCATCGATTATAACATTTTTAGTTTCAATATATATATTACCGCCTCCAGGCATGGCTTGCGCGGCATTGAGGTAAAGGTTCAGAAGCGCCTGCTCAATTTGCCCCTGGTCAACTTCAACCCCCCAGATCCTGGATTCAAGCGTGGTAGAAATAGATATTTCTTTCTTTGTTTGGCCAAACATCCGGGAGCTTGTTTTGATTAGTTCATTCATGTTGGTAGGCTTGACTTCGTATTTACCTCCCCGTGCAAATCCAAGCAATTGCTTGGTTAGGCCCGATCCGCGAATAACAAACTTCTCGATATTTTTCAGTTTTTCGTAATGGTTGTGACTTTCATTTGTATTCAACAGCATCAGAGAAGTATATCCCTGAATGCCCATCAGCAGGTTATTAAAATCGTGGGCCAGCCCACCGGCAAGAGTCCCGACTGCTTCCATCTTTTGCGCCTGTCGAAGCTGGCGCTCGAGGCCTGCTCTTTTTGCTTCCGCCAGTTTTCTTTCTTCAATCTCCTGCCTTAAACTTTCATTCATCCCCCTTAATTCCAACTCTGATTTTTTAAGATCCGTAACATCTTTAAAGGTTCCCACGACACCGATTACATTTCCTTCGGAATCCGTATCCGGAGCGCCGCTCATATAAAATAACCGTTCCGAACCATCTTTGTGTAATATCGAGACGTACAAATCGATAATTGTTTGCCTGTTATCCCTTATACAGCTGAAGGCAGGGATAAATCTTTCCACATTTTCTTTTTTTATAAAATCTGT
>CAYVMK010000389.1:0-2826 GCA_964452445.1 uncultured Desulfonema sp.
GTCTTAAATTAGACGATTTTCAAAAGTGCAATTAATGCAACGTTTCCGTTAAAAATGACCGCTTTGCTGACAAAAAGATTAATTGTTGCCGGCGATCGGATTAAAACCAACCGTATTTTTACTATATTTTTCTTTATCATTTACAACTTGAGATATGCAAGCTTTGTTGCGTGTCAGAAATTTGTTAACAGAACTAATTGATACCTTTCGATTTTGGGATGCTGTTCGATGGCGCAATCCAGCGGAAGACCTTTTAGGGCGGGTTTAAATAACGTGAGCTTCTTTGATCAGCAGGATATCTCCCGAAACTTCAAATATGTGGATGTCCCTTAGTACGTTCCTATCATTCTATTCCCGTTTAATGAAAATACCTATACTTTTAATAATTGGTTTAAAAATTCGCTCTTTTTCCCATAACTGGTTATCAGTACCTTTTTCTTTGCCCTTGTCGCGGAAACGTAGAGCAGGGCTCGCTCTAAATTCTCGTTCTCTTCTGCCAGATCGGAGGATGGATCACCAAATGAAGACGACTTAAAGGGCACGACGCCCTCGTTGATGCTGGCAATGATCACGTCATCAAACTCCAGTCCCTTTACACGATGCATGGTTGCCAGACGCAAACCGGCTGCCTTCCGGTCCTCGGCAACGCTTCGTTTGACCAAGTATGTTTGAATGCCTCTTTCCTGAAGAGCCGATTCATATTGCTTCAAAAGATCATTTGTTCGCACCACCAGACAAACCGTATTTATATCAACCTCTTCATTGATCAATTCATTCAGATAAGCGGAAATAAACTTTATCTCCTCAGTAAAGGAATTGAAGCATCTGACCTCCGGTAAGTCACCGTGGAGCAGCGATTTGTATCCTTTTTGCGAGTCCAGACCGCCGTCAAGATCGTCAACGGCTTTACCCTCAAGCAACTTAACGGCCCACTTGCGAGTTTCTTCTGTCGTACGATAATTGATTTTCAGTTTTTTGCTTCGCCCCTTGATATTGATACCGCAACGGCTCAAAACAACTTTGTGCCTGTAGATTCTCTGGTGGGCGTCACCCACAATGAAAAGATCATTTTTCAATTCACCCCGAGATCCCGGTATCATCTGCCGTATCATCTTAAAGGTTTCCATGCCCATATCCTGGGCTTCATCCACAATAATGGCCTGATAGGGCAAAATATCGCCCTTGTTTTGTAGAATGATCCTGGCATCTCTGACGGCATCCGTCATCTCCTTCAGGCCTTTTGCATTCAATTGCGCCCGGTATTCTTCAAAAACAGTCCATATTTTTTGCTTCATAGGCCGGGACAATTTTTTCTGCCGCCCTACCCGTGATGCTTTCAGGTATTCATCGGAAGTTGTTATTCCTTGCGCCTGAATAACCTGTGACCATTCTTGAGGATAAAATGATTCGTCTATATCCATACCTGCAGGTGCAAGGTTAATGGCGTTTTGCCAGTATTGTTCTGTATGATCTTGAAAAATTAAGATATAGTTGTAGCCATGCTTTTTTAGAAACTGAATCACCCAGGCATCCAGATTAATAACGTCGATCTTTTTCATAGTATCTGATGAACATAGCTTCCTGAGATTTTCTTTGATATCCGCCGCCAGGTTTTTTGTGAAGGTCGTGAATAATATTCGATCATTTTCCTTTGTAAAGACCTTCTCTGCCAACCATCGCGCCCGATGCATTGCAACAACAGTCTTGCCGGTTCCCCCACCGCCGAGAACGCGTACGGGTCCATTATACTCCTTTTCCACAATATTTCTTTGCGAAGGATGGAGGAATATTCGCCATAGCTCCAATGGTGAATTCAGGATTTCAGCCAGTTCCAAAGCCCCTTCTACAACATGGAACCGTCGCTTGCTGTCCGGATTTTCAAGGGCGGCGGCGAAATCAGCAGTATCCACTTCCACCGGTGTTTGTTCTTTTTCCAGATCTTTGAGGACATCTTGAAGGGAAAAACCTTCGGCCAGAAAAAAAAGGGCTTCATAGGCTTCCTGGGGCAATTGGCTTTCGATTGCATCCAGATCATCCTTTGTTTTCAGTTGGCGCGCAAGGGGCAACAGGATTTCCGGGACGCCAAGCCGCATCAAGTCGGCGTCTTTGTATGGATCGAATAGGCGCTCGCCTGAATCTTTCATTTGTGGTGATTTTTCCATAAAGATTTGCTCTTCAACATTTACCACCTGGAGGCCACCCGTCTCTGCGTTAATTGAAAAAATGCGGTTTTTCGCCCAGGCATAGGCCTTGTCATGCTGGTCCACCCAGAGGAGCATGTAAACGTTCCCGGAAGCCGGTTTCAGGATAATTCCCCTATAATCCTGATCGATCCGGACAGAACGAACATTTTCATCCTTAGCCATCTGGATTTTTTCATAGTGAATGGCAGGTGATGTGGGATTGATACGAAACTTTTCAAAAAACTCCCGGACCTTGGCCTGTTCTTTCTTGGGAATCCCCGAAAAGGACTTCAAAAAATCGTTGGATATGGCGACGATCAGTTTTTGTTTCGGTGTGGGCATCGTTTTCTCCTCATGTAAGCATGGAAACACATATAGCTGGATCAGCAATCACCGCATCAAGGGCTACAGTTCGCCAGCCTTTGGCAACAAATAATTTGTAATACTCGCTCTCCTCATCTTTCAGGAAGGCGAGCTTCTTATCCGGCCAGCAGAGTTCGGCGGTTGCAATAATCTCATCTTTCTCATCACATAATTCAAATCCAGCTTCAGGAAGCGGCAAACCATTCACTGCAAGAAAAGACAGGAAAGGATGTATGTAACCATCAGTTACGGCTTGCAATGCGGCCAGTGAATCGGATTC
>CAYVMK010000390.1:0-2798 GCA_964452445.1 uncultured Desulfonema sp.
TGCGATACAAGCCTCATGGTGGGATTTATTTCAAAGGCAAAGATTGTAGATTCCAAAATCGTAATGGAGGCTGTCAAGGATGTAACAGGATAGACAACAGTAGAAAGGGGTATAGGTTCTAATTTTTTAATGCTTGCATTCATGGGAGGCGCGGAATATGCTACTTGCCGGTAAATGGTGTTTCCATGGTGGGGTTACCCGAGTAGTTACGGTAAATTATCAGAAAGATTTGTGGTTGCAATGAAAGATGATATCATTCTCGCAGAAGTTGACGGCGAAGGCATGGCCATCGATGTTGAGAAGGGAACGAGTCATTTTCTCAACGAAACGGCTCTTCTCATATTCAAGATGATGAAAGAAGGAAATTCAATCGATGAAATAAAAGAGGCCATGCTTAAAGAATACGATGTAGATGAAGCCGATGTGGAAAAAGATATCCGGGAATTTATAAGCAAGCTTGAGAAGAAGGCGGTGTTATGGGGAAGAAAAAATACATAAGACCCGATATAAGAGAAGAATCACAGATTCTGACCGTCAGGGCGTGGGTGACCAAAACACAGTATGTCCTTGCCACTACTCCGACAACCAGTACAACCGTTTTTGCCATGGATACCTATATAGCTGCCGTGCAGGCTGTCAGCGAAAGCAGTTATGCGGCGCTGACTAAACTCACAGAATCAAACGTTGCCCAGCAGACCGTTTTTACGAGAGTGAACTTTGCTGTGCAGGAAGTCTATGCGAGAATGGCAACAAGACTATAAAGCATACCTGAATTCGGTGGTGACTGGAAGCCAGTTCCGTGGTCCCTGCCTTTTAACCTTTTATTGAAGCTCCCCGCCGCAGAGCGGACGTGGAATCTTCACCGTAAGGAATATAATCTGTTTTTAATTTGCTCGCTAACCCCGCCGCAAGCAGCGGGGAATGCGCTCGCGCTTCGGTTCAAAATATGATATATAACATCGCCATAGATATCACGAATCATTGCAATTTCAATTGCATTCACTGCCTCAGGGACAAAGTGGCGCCCAGGTCGCATATGAGCGCCGACCTCCTCGATTTGATGCTCAGAGAAATTTCTTCAGTGGGCATTATGGATGTATGTCTGACAGGAGGTGAACCAGCTCTTCACCCCGAACTGGACCGTATATGTGATCTTCTCGCAGATTATGGGATTAGATTCAGTCTGGTCAGCAATGCTTTCCTCTTTGAAGATAAGATTCTTCCCCTTTTTGACTCGAGAGTGAGAAAATATCTCACAGGGGTATGTTTCAGCCTCGATGGCGCGACATCGGCCTCCCACGATATGATACGAAAAGAAGGAAGTTTCGACAGGGTCATCAGTTCGATCGAAGCCTGTGTGAAAGAAAAGATTCCGGTCTCCGTCAAGAGCATCGTTCACAGTGAAAACAGGAAAGATATCGTGGAAGTCGCTCATTTATGCGCGTCGATAGGCGTTGGAAGCCTTGGCTATGTCCTGCTCACGCCAACGCCCCGTCTTGTATCGAGTAATCTCTTGCCTACGGCCGAAGAATATACAGAAGTCGTCAGGCATATATCCGGCAGGATCATGCCGTCATTTTCCATGCGTATCGATATCGAAGGATTTGCACATCCGGATTACAAGGTTCCCTTATGTAATCCCGCTCATGGAATCTCCTTTGACCACCTGGGGAATTTTATCTTCTGCTGTAATCTCTCTCACCCCACAAATGGAGACAATCCGAATGTATTCGGCAAGGAATATCTGGGGAACATCGGGGAGATCGGCATCGAAGAAGGGATACTCCGGCATTACCGGATGATTGCGTGGTTTATGGACAAGGTCATGCATTCAGATATTAAGAAAGACTGGCCCGTCAACTGTACGAAGTGTTTCCGGCTTTTCGGAAAACTGAAATGGATGGAAGCGGATGAAAGCGCCGACAATCGATATCGTTAATTTCTGCAATTTTACCTGCCGGCATTGCCTTGTGGCAAAGTCCGCGAGGCCCGTGTATATGGAAAAGGAGCTTTTCTCGGATCTTATGAGACAGCTTCTGAATCTGGGATTCAGATATGCCGGCATCACCGGATCGGGAGAGATCTCGCTCCATCCACAGCTTGAGGATATTTTCCTGAGCCTTGCCGAGAATAACATCGATTTTGAGATTTTGACAAATGGGTATCTGTTCAAAGAGCGAATATTTCCCCTGCTACGAACGCCGCATATCCACAAACGCATTAAACTGGTGGGATTCAGCCTGGATAGCGCCATAGAGGAAAAACATGACCGTAACAGGAAAGAAGGAAGCTTCCGGCGGGTAATGGAAGCTATCGGGTTGTGCCGTTTGCTGGGTATACCCTGTTATATAAAAACGGCTGTCACAAATGATAACAAGGGAGAACTGAGAGACATCCTTCTTTTTACATCAGGTCTCAATGTGATTTCACAATCTTTTATGTTTATTCAGCCGACGAGACGCCTCATAGAGAAAGGGCTGATTCCTGATCCCGAAGAAATATATCGCCTGTTTATGCAGCTTGCCGGGTGGCAACCTGTCTTTCCGAGATTGAAAATTGAGGCATTCAATACTATAAATGACATATTTACCTGCAATGCCTTTTTTAAGTTTGGAGTTGATGAGGAGGGAAACTTTCTTTTCTGCAACAACCTCAGCAATGTGGGAACTTCCGTTGATTCTTACAAGGGACAAGAATGCATCGGCAACATCAGGGATTTTCCGTTGACGGATCTTATCGTGCGTCATCTGAATTTAATGCCGGATGTCTTGAAATGGCGATTTGAAAGAAAGGATCTT
>CAYVMK010000391.1:0-2796 GCA_964452445.1 uncultured Desulfonema sp.
TGTGTTGGGTGTGTTTGGGTTGGGTGGTGCCTGTGGAATACAAAAAAGGCAAGCGACCCCATCTTGCCAGGGGGGCCTGGGAATCGGACCTGGTGCAGTTGTGCTGCCACGGGCTGATTCTTCGCGACAACGGCTATGTCTGCGATGAAGGATTCATTTACTTTGCGGGGTCAAAAGAGCGGGTGCGGGTTGTATTTGACGAGGATCTTGTTCAGCAGACCCGTGAAGCCATCGCCGGTCTTCAGCAGATGAAATCGCCGGAGGCGATCATCCCCGAACCTTTGGAAAACAGCGCCAAGTGTCCAAAATGTTCTCTTGTCACGATATGCCTGCCGGACGAGGTCGCTTTTTTTAAAAAAGAAAACCAGATGCCGCGGGCCATTGTCCCCCGCTGTGAAGATGCCTTTCCGCTGTATGTCCAGGAGCCGGGAAGTTACATAAAAAAGACCGGAGGTGTTCTGGAGATCAAAAAAGATGAAGAAAAGCTGGGGGAGGCCCGGTTGGAAGAGATTTCGCAGGTCGCCCTTTTTGGGCCGGTCGGCATTTCCACCCCTACTGTGCATGAATTGATACGGCGGGGTGTTTCAATAAATTACCACAGTACGGGCGGCTGGTTTGTCGGGCGAACCGATGGGCCGTGGCACAAGAATGTGGAGTTGCGAACCTTTCAATACCAAAGAAGTTTTGACCCGGCATATTGCCTTGCACTTGCCCGCAATTATGTTCAGGCTAAAATCGCCAATTGTCGGACCCTTCTACGGCGCAACAGCCAGGATAACGCGGACGATTCGGTTCTTTTTACATTGAATCAGTATAAATCCAAAGCCGAAAAAGCAACCAGTTTGGAGACACTGCTTGGCTTTGAGGGTGGCGCTGCTGCCGCCTATTTCAGCCGGTTCACAGATATGATTTCACCGGTTGTAACAGATAACAAGTTTGTATTTGATTTTTCAGGAAGAAACCGGCGGCCTCCGAAAGACGCTGTCAACGCTCTGTTAAGTTTTGCCTATGCTATGCTGACCCGGGAGTGGACCAACGCCTTGTCTTCTGTGGGGTTTGATCCTTACCGGGGATTTTTCCACCAACCGCGATTTGGCCGCCCCGCCTTGGCACTGGACATGATGGAGTCCTTTCGGCCCCTGGTGGCTGATTCTGTGGTGATTACGGCAATCAACAACCGGGAAGTCAAGCCGGAAGATTTTCAGCAGACACCTTTGGGATGCCACTTTTCAGGCACAGGTAAGAAAAAGTTTATTCAGATATTTGAAAGGCGGCTGGCCCAGGAGATAACGCATCCCATATTCGGCTATAAAATAAGCTATCGGCGTGTTTTTGAAGTACAGGCAAGGCTGCTGGCACGGTTTCTGGCCGGTGAAATTGACTATTACCCTGATTTTACTACCCGGTGATGGCGATGGAAGGTGATCGCCTTTATATTGTGGTGTATGACATTGCCGATCAAAAACGCTGGCGAAGAGTTTACAAGACTGTTAAAGCGTTCGGACAGTGGGTTCAATTGTCGGTGTTTCAATGTATTTTGAGCAACAAGCAACTGTTGCGCCTGGAACATGCTTTGGAAGAGTGCATTAAACACGGCGAAGATCACGTGTTGATTGCGGATTTGGGATCTTCCGATCGGGTGGATTTAAGATTTAAAAGCCTGGGCAAAAAGTTTGAACCGGTAGAGCGCAAAGCCACCATTATCTGATGTTAGAACGCCCGATTTTTTTTTGCCGAAGAGATTCGAGCGGTGTGGTAACGAAAATATTGCCTGAACCGCTCGAAAGTCGGATTGTTCTTTGAAAATCAGGATAATATATTCAATCCAATGGAACTGGGGGATATTTTCATGACGTTTTGGAAGGTGAAACAGAAGCTGCTCGTTTTTAATAACGTAATTGTGTTATTTTTAAAAAGATTGTAATGAAGGCGTATTCCGCGGTCTAAAAGCCGCGGCCCCATTGAAGCAATGTTGAGCCACCTTTAGTTGAGGAGATTGTGACTCCGTATTCCGCGGTCTAAAAGCCGCGGCCCCATTGAAGCTGGCATAGGTGATAACAGATCCTATTGATTGTGCATCGTATTCCGCGGTCTAAAAGCCGCGGCCCCATTGAAGCGTCCGGCTCTGTTGGAAACGAGCGCTGAATAACAGGGTATTCCGCGGTCTAAAAGCCGCGGCCCCATTGAAGCGTCACGGGCAGGCTGCATCGCTGCAACCGCCCTGTGTATTCCGCGGTCTAAAAGCCGCGGCCCCATTGAAGCGATGTGAAAGTGATCGCTCTCAACTACGATATCAAAGTATTCCGCGGTCTAAAAGCCGCGGCCCCATTGAAGCAGCTATGCGGCAACAGTATCAGGATAAACCAATAAGTATTCCGCGGTCTAAAAGCCGCGGCCCCATTGAAGCAACTTGATGAATGGTATGCGGCAGAGAAAGCCAAAATGTATTCCGCGGTCTAAAAGCCGCGGCCCCATTGAAGCATCCCGCATCATGCCTTTGCATGGGTATGGATCGTAGTATTCCGCGGTCTAAAAGCCGCGGCCCCATTGAAGCAAATCAGGGGCAATATAGGCAATATAGGGGACGTCTTAAACTATTAAACTTGATTAACGCCCGGCGATATGTTATTCGGGATTCATGCCAAGACAATCACGAATAGATGCTCCTGGAGCGATGCATCATATAATTGTCAGGGGAATTGACAGGCAGAAAATATTTGAAAATGATGAGGACCGGAATCATTTTCAAAGCCGGCTCGACGTTATCCTGACAGAAACGAAAACAGATTGCTATGC
>CAYVMK010000392.1:0-2785 GCA_964452445.1 uncultured Desulfonema sp.
CTTTTTACGAAGCCGTCATCTGTCAAAGTATATGCTCTTGCCTGTAACGGAGAGAGGAATTCCCATCACGAAATCCCAGTCAATCAGCTTCATATCACGGGCAACCGCGCCTACCCGATACATGATCCGGTTGTCAACGTTAAGCATGCTTGCCGTCTTCACGGCAGAACCAAGAGCAATCCCCATATCAAGCAATCTGAACGAACAAATTGGTCCGAGGAACTCAACCTCCTTCTTTTTCTGCCTGGCAAGGGTTTTACAGTCGGGATATCCGCACGCTCCGCAGTTTAAACCCAATGGCTTTGCAACTTTAAGCCCTATAAGGAGCACAGCCTCAGACATTGAAATATTTTTCCCATCCCGGTCAAAGTCTTTTTTATTTTTCTTAACACCGAATTCGATCATTTTACCGGCAAGCTTTTTTAATATTCCGCCTTTTAAGACAAGTGTCTGAACATAATTCTCTCCCCTGCTCTTTGGAGCCGTTGTGGCAGAGATAGCCATAAGCTGAGCCACCGTATCAATACCGTCCATCTTTTCCTCCTGTTTTTTAATACCTTTTAATAACACCCTTCATTTTCACTCTGATAATCGGTTTATTTTCTACATCACATAAACCGTGATTTCAAGACGTTCCTGCTTATAATTAATTTCTTTACACAATATGAACCTTATGCAATAAACTCATATGACGGCTTCGAAAAAAGCCGGTCTGCTGAACAAATCAGGAAATCAGATAAAGCTGTTACCGGAAAGCCTGTCAGAACTCCAGAGAAACATTGGGCGGTTGAGAATAGGAGAAGACTTATAACATAAAAGGAGACTACATCATGAAAAGACACGCATCTTTTATTATTATTCTTTGCATTATATTTTTTGCGGGATGTGCAGCAACTTATACCGCAAATCCGCTTCCCTTTAAAACCCCGGCGGCCATGAAGAATGCCGTCAATATCGAAGGCGCGGATATCGCGGCAAGGGCATTCACTGATCCGGATGAAACAAAAACGACTTTCGGTTTTGATATACACGGAGCGGGTATGCTCCCTGTCCAGGTAGTTTTCGACAATCAGGGCTCACACCCTTTTGAGGTAATCGGTCACCAGACTTTTCTTGAAGACAAAAACGGAAATCTCTGGCCCGTGCTGGGCAAAGAG
Source organism: uncultured Desulfonema sp. (assembly GCA_964452445.1). Lineage (GTDB taxonomy): Bacteria > Desulfobacterota > Desulfobacteria > Desulfobacterales > RPRI01 > RPRI01. Next base: position 1,158 of record CAYVMK010000392.1, read on the forward strand.
ATAGCCTATGAAAGGGCGACCCGGTACGCAAAAACAAAGGAGATTTTCAAGGAGGGAGCATATAAAGGTTTCCTGGGAGCAGCGGCAGGCGCGATAATAGGAACGGCCATAGGAATTGTTTCGGGTGAAAATGTTGCATCGGCAGCCGGAAAAGGGGCTGCGGTAGGTGCGGCTGCAGGAGCGACAATAGGAGGAATAACCGGATATGGCTCGGATAATGCAATAAAATCAATAACAAACGATTTGCGCGAAAAGTCCCTCCAGAGTAACGCCGTTTTGCCTAAAAGCCTCGCTCACGGCATTCTTTTTTTCCCCGGCGAAGCCGGCTCTGCAAAACAGCTCCGTCTTCAGATAATGGAAAAAGATACCGGTAAAGTCCATGTCATAAAGCTCGATTTTTAGAATGAGCCGAAACAGCGAGCGCATTCCCCGCCGAATGTCCCGCCAATCAGTATGGCGGGCGGACTTGCGGCGGGGAGCTTCTAATGCACTGGAGTTCTTTTTATCCTCTGCGTGTTGACAATATCAAACGGGCTCTTAATTTAACATTTAATGCTGTTTAGTACCTTAGAAATAATTTTCTGCGCGTTTCTGGCAGAAAATTATTTCGTGAAGGTACTTATCCCGTTTATCGGGGTTAGAACCTTGACGGCTTCATCAAAGGAAAATTTCGGACGGAGATTAAGTAATGACAACTATTGAAACAAAAGAGCAGGTTTTAGAAAAAATTATGTCTCAGAAAAAATCGATCTGTCCGCACTGCGGGGTCGAGATGAATATCTGGGAAGTTCCCTCGATTAATTGCGGAGACGGCCTCGGGTGGGGAACTCCTTATCTTTATATATGCTTTAATGATGAGTGTCCATTGTACGTAACGGGGTGGGATAACATAAAAGACAATTATTCTCACAGCGCTTCCTACAGATGCATGAATTACCCGGGAACCGAACAATTCGAGCTCATTACGGTTTTCAGTCCGGTCGGCGCAAAAGGGCAAATTATAGATGATCAGGTGGTGGCTCAGCAGGAGGTCCTGAAAGAGGCTATAAAAAAAGGATTCTCTATTTTGGCGGAATGCTATGTATCAAAAGATTCCCCGTCGGTTCTGAGGATTCTTCTTGACCCGACGGAACCTGCCCGTGTCAGGCTGAAGGCTGCAGAAATGATCGGCGATATAGGAGAAACGGATGCAATAGAACCTCTCCGGAATTTGAAATTTGAAAGCAGGATTATTCAGGAAAAGGTCGAAGAATCGGTTGCAAAAATACACGAAAAATTCTTTACAAGGGAATGCCCGTTCTGCGCCGAAATAATAAAAAAGAGAGCCAATACCTGCAAACACTGCGGGAAAGAAGTGGCCGGAGAATAGCCGCCCGGAGACCTTTGCATAACACCCCGTTAAAGGTCAGGTCGGGGTATGTGAGTTACTCAAAATTCTCATATCTTTTCCGAATTTCTTTTTTATATCGTCAAGAGTCCTGTCCACCTTTTCCCACTTGCCGTTCTTCTTTTTTTCTTCATCAAACATGTTTATCTGGACAGGAACTGAAGCAGGAATAAGCCCGGTCACTCTAACAGGAGTTTAAGGGTAAATCAGCAGAAACTGGATATATTGATGTAATAACAAC
>CAYVMK010000393.1:0-2779 GCA_964452445.1 uncultured Desulfonema sp.
GGTAGAACCGGTCAACGGCCAGGCTGGTTCGGTCGCTCCACTAGTTCCGCCTGTTACACATCGATAAAAATGACCGTTAGGATTTGTTGGAATAACCATGTCACCTGCGACATATGCTGTATTCTTTACCCATATTCCTGCTTTCCATCTTGCGCCCCCATCCTGCGTCTCGCCGTAATCGCGCCATTGCGGTTCTGACGTGCCGCTTGTTCCTCCAAATGTGCAAATATAAAATCTTCCATTCATGCCTGTGGGCAGTACTTTATTTGTGGCAGAGTAAGCGGTTGACGCCTTCCATTTTGGATAAGGGGTGTAATCCGCCATGATATTCGTCATGACATTACTGAGATCCGATGATTTAGATATCCTTTTAAAAGAATCGCTGCTTTTGATAAGAGAATCAGAAAACAAGGTCAGCATCATGGCGCTGAAAACCGATACGATGACCACCGTTGCTATGATTTCGATAAGCGTAAAACCGGATTGATTCGAATGAATTCTATATGTCATGGAATATAACCGGTGTTTTTGGTAATTGTGATTGTGCTTGTTTGAGTACCCTGATTTAGCGATAAAGAGATATCTGCAACTGGATTACCTGACCCGTCTACAGGCCTTCCCCATTTGTCAAACGTGGCTGTTGTGCCGACTCCGGATGTTATCTGCACATTTCCTTGTAGCCTATGAGTATTAGCTGGCGGTGGATCCTTAACAGCGTCAGGTATTTTCACAGGAATCATAATAGGATTTAAACTTATATCCACGGCAGGAGATCCGTTCTTATAAAGTATATATGACGTACCATCACCTGTGAAGTGAATCCCCCACGTTGCTGTGTCATTATTTAAAGATTGTATCTGCGCATAGCGAAGGCTCGCTTTCAATCCATCAGCCTCGACCATCAATTCATTTGTGCCCGTTGTAAAGCTTCTACTGACAACGACAGCGCTCACTATAAAAAGCACCATCAGCGCCACCACGATCTCAATCATGGTAAATCCATGCTGATTTATATGTGTTTTACCGGCTCGTTTCATGATTCCAAGGGCAATTATCCCCTTTTCTTCCCTACCTTGAAATTCCCGTATGTCAAGCGGGATTTTCTATGTAATGAATTCCATGTAATTTTCCCGGTTGATCGTCTGGAATTCAGCGTTGCCATAAGTTTTCAGCCAGTCTTTGGGCTGCTTCCTTATCTTTTTTTCCGACCACTTGAATTCATAGCCCAGAAGGCGGCCTTCCCGCTCTTCCACCCAGTCTAATTCCTGGCCGGCGTAGGTCCTCCAGAAATGAAAGGTACCGTACAGATCCAGATAGGCGCATTTTTTTAATCGTTCCGTCACAAGAAAATTTTCCCATAACTGGCCTATATCATTTCGGTTATCCAGGGAATTGAATTGGGAAATGACTGCATTGCGAATCCCGTTATCAAGAAAATAATATTTCGCCTTGCTGACGACCTCCGAGCGAAGATTCCGGCTAAATCCGCCGATCCTTTTGATGACAAATGCCTTTTCAAAAATATCCAGGTAGCGACCGACGGTCTTCACGTCGATCCGGAGCTGTGTGGCCAACTCATTCAATGATACCTGGGCGCCGACCTGAAAGGCAAGCAATTTCAGGAGGTCCAGGAGTACCTTTGCCCCCTTGATCCTGTCAAGCTTGAGAACGTCTCTTAACAGATAGGAATTGACCAGTTCTTCAAGAAGGGCGATTTTATCCCGGCTTGTCTGAGCGGTCACCACCTCCGGATAAGAGCCATAAATCAGGAAATCCTCCAGCCTGGCTTTCAGTTCAAATGCATTGTAAAGGTTGAGCAACTCCAGTTGTGCGAAGGGATACAGGACAAGCGTGATCTTTCTACCGGTCAACGGTTCACCGATGGCCCCGGCCAGATCAAAAGCGGAAGAGCCGGTCGCAACAACGATCAAATTCGGCATTTGATCGACTAAAATCTTCAACCCCATGCCTACGTTGGGAATCTGTTGGGCTTCATCAATGGCAATGAGGTCATACCCGGCCGCATAGTCAAGAATCTGTTTGAAATCCTGAGAGCTCAATATCTGCTGGATTTGAATGTTATCTCCGGAATCAAGTTTGAATTTCAGCGTGGTACGGGACAAGAAATCATTAAGCAGAGTGGTCTTGCCCACCCGCCTGGGACCAAAGATCACCAGAACCTTTTGAGGTTTGATAAAGTCGGCAATGTCATACTTTCGTTTGATCATGATTATCCAAATACATCAAATCCATAAATTTGTCAAAATATTTGGATTGCAATTCCATAAATTCTCATTAATACATGGTAAATACTCAGGAGCCGGAATTCAGGAGCCGGAATCCAGGATAGAAGCAATGTAGTCTCCCGCAACTTACTGACTTCTTCAAGTTGGACACTGGCAAAGTATCACCATAACCAACGCAGGTTTCCTTTTTATTCTGGCTTCTGAATTCTGGCTCCTGGCTCCTGAATAATTCTGTATTTAAATCTATCTGCGTTCATCTGTGTGAATCTGTGGCTGAATAGTTACAAAAAAACAAAGATAGGAGTATCTGATCGCCTATGAAAGCGAAGGCGAATCTGATTTTTGTCATGATCGGAACACATGAAAACTTTTATCGTGATCTCAAGAAATACAAAAAGGAGTGTAACTATTCAGGTAGGCACAAAGGAGCAAAGGCACAGAGGCACAAAGAAAAATGAAAACGTATAGAGATTTGCAGGTCTGGCAAAAATCAATGACTTTAGTTACTGAAATATATAAGATTTCTAAAGGGT
>CAYVMK010000394.1:0-2771 GCA_964452445.1 uncultured Desulfonema sp.
GTTACCAACTGCTTTTCCTCAAGAAATCTTAAGTGCGAAATGGCCTCTCCTGTCGCAAACCATTTTTGTGCAACAGGGAAGTCATCCCAGGAATCGCATTTGATGTCCCATGTCATACCGGATGCAACCTCAAAGGCGCTTCCTGATCCTTTTTTTAAAATATCAAGGATCTCTTCGGCTCTTTTTTCATGATGCCGTTTTAATTCATCTATTCTTGCCCTGTGTTTCTTAAAGAGCCTCCTGTGGCCCGGAAGCACGAGACCGACATCAAGTTTGCGCACCTTGTCGAGGCTTGAAAGATATTTTTCAAGCGGATTCTCCTTATCAGACCAGCATTGAATATTCGGGGTGATATCAAGCAGAATATGATCTCCCGCTATAAGGATTTTCTTTTCAGGCTCGTAGAGGCATAGATGTCCCAAAGTATGCCCCGGTGTTTCTATGCATTCAAAATTGTAATCTCCAACTGCAATTTTTTCCCCGTCTCCGAGGATGCTCAGGTCCGGAATCCAGTCCGAACCATATTTATAGCCCGGATGCTGATGAAGGGCGGATATCAATTCATTTTCCGGAAAACCGTTTTTGCCGGCATAATTAATCATGGGTTCAAAACCCTCCCGTGACTCGACGAGCTCCTTGTCCGGCCTGCTGAAATAAACCTTGCTTGAGCCTGAAGCAAGCCTGGAGATAAGCCCGAAATGGTCTGCATGCAGATGTGTTATGAAAAAATCGCAATCCGCAAGGTCCACATTTATTTCCCTCAGGCCGTTATTTATCGCATCAAGGCATTCTTTCCGATTTAAACCTGTATCTATTATGAGGGTTCTGTCCCGCGATTTTACAACATAAGAATTGAGGTATTTTAAAGGGCTCTCCGGAAGGGGAATCTTTATCCTGTACAGGTCGGGTAAAATTTCTTCAGTCATTTATTTTTTTCATCCTTATATGAATCTTATTCGAAATTGTAATTAGATTCAATTCCCTTGACTTCGTTTAGAAGCTTGGATAGTAAAAGCCAATATCTTAATTGTGGCGGATTCGTAAAAAGCTAGGTTTATACCTTTTTGAGACACCCTGTTTCCGGTGAATTCTTTGGAAGCTGAGCGTTACGCAAATATCATTATCAAAAACGGGCCGCTTGCAGTATCTGGAATAAAGAAGGCGGTCCATGCCATCACAGGCATGTCGAAGGAGCTCGAATACGCAATCCCGGTTTTTCTGAGCGAAGACGCGAAGGAAGGTCCAAGGGCATTTAAGCAAAAAAAGTCGCCGGTTTTTAGAAGCAAATGAAAGGTATCTGGTTTGGTAACAGCCGGGCTTACAGGCGGAATAGCGACAGGTAAAAGCACCGTATCCTCTATTTTAAGGGGAGCAGGCGCAATAATAATCGATGCAGACACTATTGCCCGTGATGCGGTGAGAAAAAATCTTCCCGCATGGCATGAAATTGTCAGGATATTCGGGAAAGAGGTTCTTCTCCCTGATGGTGAGATCGACAGGGCTTGCCTTGGCGGCATCATATTCAGAGATTCCTCAAAAAAAGAGATTCTGAACAAAATAGTGCATCCTTATGTAATTCAAAAGGTGACGGAACTGATTGAAGAGATTGGGAAAGAATCCCCTGACTCGATTGTAATCCTTGATGTGCCGCTTCTTATCGAGGCCGGAATGGATAAAGGGATGGAAGATGTGATTCTCGCTTACACGCCTGAAGATATCCAGATAAAGAGGCTGGTTGAAAGAGATAAAATTTCAGATGAGGACGCCCTCTTAAGAGTGCGCTCTCAGATGCCGATTGAAAAAAAAAGAGAGTTCGCCACAATTATAATTGATAACAGCGGAACAATTGAGGCTACGAAAAAAAGAGCCCTTGAAGTCTTTGATAGCCTGAAAAAAAAGGCTGGTTAAAAAGCCCATCCTGTTCCGACGATAAACTCATCTTTTGCGGCTTCCGGAACAAGTCCGGGTTCTTCCGGAGAATCTATCCCAAGAAACGCATCGTTATATATTAACGACCAAGTTTAATGGCTGTGGGCTTGCTCGCTGTCCGCTGCAACATTTGAGGTTAGGCTCTCTTCGCCTTTATTCTCTGCTTTTTGGGCAGCAGTGGAATTAAACAACGCAAAGCCCTATTCACAGATTCCGAGTCTGGGAAATACGTTCGAATATCTGGTTCGATAACAACTGCACCTTCTTTTGGCATTACATCTTTAACAACTGTTGTACCATTCGCCTTATGAATCGTGATTGTATACCCAGCTTGCATTGCTTTGTAGTGCTTACCTCGCACTCCACCCGTAAAATCATATTCGGCACGCATATCGTTGTCCTTCACCTGTACTATTTTAGTTACTGCCTTTTTCATAAAGTTTTCTCTCCCATGGGGTTGCTTTACGGCAACTGATAATACGTATGATCGAGTTGCGTTCGGTATAAACTACTACCAGCACACGTCCCTTCTCAAAACTACCGATGTCAATATACCGTTGCTCTTCCACTGAGTGCTCGGGGTCTGGTATTGTAAATGAAAAGGGATCGATGAAAACCGTTCTGGCTTCAGTAAAACTGACTCTGTGCTTTTTGAGATTCTCTTTGGCTTTCTCTTCGTCCCATTCAAAACCTAATCTCATTATTGATCCTTTTGAACCATAGAGTATTGCTATTAAGTAAGTAAGCCTATTATATTAAGTTGTTTCCGGTTTTCACGCAGTATTGCTATTGTAGGTTGCCGGTTTAAAGGAGAAGAAAGCCAAGCCTAATTTTTAAGTTGC
>CAYVMK010000395.1:0-2770 GCA_964452445.1 uncultured Desulfonema sp.
ATTTCAAATCGACACCTAATAAACCCCTCGTCTTATAGACGAGGGTTGTTTAGTTGGCGTTCCTATGAGGATTGAAGGGTTCGAGTGAAAAAATGATAATATCTGCTACTCAGCCCTATTATTTATTACCTTCAGGAGCAGTTCCGCCTTATCTTCCCACTTTATATCAAAAAGCTTTTCCGTTTCTATTTTTATGCCGTCTGTTTCAGCCGTAAAAAGATCCGCTACAATTAAATAGTATTGGCATTATTCCAGAGAATTTTTTCATTCTGGCTCCTGACTCCTGAGTAGTTACTTATTTCTTTGTATTTAAATCTATCTGCGTTCATATGTGTGAATCTGTGGCTGAATAGTTACGAAACGGTTTAAATTTTTTTATTTGATATAGGCAGGATGTTGCAGTAAATAAAACTATTGAACCAATTCTCATAACGGCATTAATTTGTCAAGAAACATAAAAAGAGGGCCAACCCTTGAAAATTGCAAGCTTTAATGTCAATGGAATCAGGGCAAGAATACCTGTGATACTTGACTGGATTGAAAAGGAATCTCCGGATATACTCTGCATGCAGGAAACAAAAGTGCAGGATGACGAATTTCCCAAGGATACTTTTGAAGAAAAAGGATATCATTGCGCTTATAAAGGCCAGAAAAGTTACAACGGCGTTGCAATCATAAGCAGAGAGGTTCCTTCAAGGGCCGAATTCGGGTTGGGCGATGATGATGAATCAGAAAAACCCAGGATTGCCTCGGCATATTTTGAAAATTATACTGTGGTCAACACCTACATACCCCAGGGAAGAGACCCGGGATCCGAACAATTCTTATACAAGCTGGCCTGGTTTGACCGTCTGCTGAAATATTTTGAAAACAATTTTACTCCGGATACGCAGGCGGTATGGGTAGGGGATTTTAATGTCGCTCCGAAACCCATTGATGTTTATGATCCTGTTAAATTACTTGGAAGCGTCGGTTATCATCCGCAGGAGCATGAAGCCTTGTCGAATGTAATGAACTGGGGGTTTACCGATGTATATAGAATTCACAAACCTGAGGAAAAGGAGTTTACTTTCTGGGATTACCGGATTCCAAATTCTGTTAAAAGGGGTCTTGGCTGGAGGCTTGATCATATATGCGCCACAAAAAGTCTTGCCGGAAAGTCCGTTTCGGCATGGATAGATCAAGGGCCGCGTCTTGCCGAAAGGCCGTCAGATCATACATTCATTGTAGCAGAGTTCAAGCTTTGAATAAAAAAAAGAGAACAGTGAATGGTTAATATAAGGATTCGAGAATTCGAGGGGCAAAGGGTCAAAGGCACATAGGCACAAAGCGGACAGTGAATAGTGAAAAGAGATTTTGCCTGTTTCGTCATTCCCGTGAAAACGGGAATCCAGAAATCGGAAACTTGATTTTTTATGATCCGCAGGTCCGCCTTTTGCGAACCTGCGGCAACTGGAAACCAAAAACCAAAAACCTGTCTATCGTTTTTACCCGTTTTTCTTTTCAAACTCTTTCATGAAATCGGTCAATGCCTTAATTGCGTCAATGCCTGTCGCATTATAAATGGACGCGCGGCAACCTCCGACGGAACGATGCCCTTTTAATCCGCCGAGCCCGTTATTGGTCGCTTCCTTGATAAATTTTCCCTCAAGCTCTTCGTTCGGAAGCCGGAAGGTCACGTTCATCAGAGAGCGGCTCCCTTTTTCGGCGGTTCCTTTATAAAAGTCGCCTGAATCGATTGTCTCATACAAAAGCCGGGCCTTTTCCCTGTTTATCTTTTCAATTTTATCAAGACCTCCGATTGTCTCTTCAAGCCATTTCAGGACGAGCTGAATTACATATATCGAAAAACAGGGCGGAGTATTGTAGAGTGAATTCGATGAAGAAAAGGTGGTGTATTTCAGCATCGACGGAAGATTATCAGGAACGGTTTTAAGCAGATCCTCACGTATTATCACCATGCATACTCCTGCAGGGCCGATGTTTTTCTGGGCGCCGGCATATATCAGACCGAACGGTTTCGGATCAAAAGTCCTGCTCATTATATCGGAAGACATGTCTGCTACAAGAGGAATGCCCCCGGTATCCGGAAAGCTTGCCCACTGGGTTCCCTTTATCGTGTTGTTGGATGTAATGTGGGCATAAACGGCATCTCGGTTGATTTTCACGTTTCCGGGAATATAAGAATAATTTTTATCATTTGAAGAGGAGACTACTTTAATGTTTTTGCCGAGCAACTGAGACTCTTTAATTGCCTTTGAAGACCATGTTCCGGTATCGACATAATCGGCTGTTTTGCCGTCAGGGAGCAGGTTCATCGGGATCATTGTAAACTGAAGGCTTGCGCCTCCCTGAAGGAAGAGAACCTGATATCTGTCATCGAGCTTTAAAAGCCTTTTTGTCCGCAAAACCGCATCATTTATAACCTCGTCAAAGAGCTTTGACCTGTGGCTTATTTCGGTTATGGACATGCCGGATCCCGCGAAATTCAGGAATGATTTCTTTACTTCTTCAAGAACACTTAAAGGCAGAGCTGCCGGCCCTGCGTTAAAATTGTAAATTCTGCTCTCCTTCATATGCCGCCTCCGTTTATTTATCAGTTTTATTCCCATATTCATGAGAATTTATATTTTTTAGCAGGATCTTAATTCAGCAGATTGAGGATGGCATGTCAACCAGAATTTTAATTATTTTATTGATTATAAGGCTGATTATTGACTAAAAGGGAACTGTTCTGTCAGGACAATGCCCACCAAACACACCCAACACA
>CAYVMK010000396.1:0-2769 GCA_964452445.1 uncultured Desulfonema sp.
TATCACATTCCTGAAATCAGCCTTCTTCCCGTTGTTGTCTGTAAGCGTGGCATGGTCAAGAACCTGGAGAAGAATATTGAAAAGATCCTGATGGGCTTTTTCCATTTCGTCAAAGAGCAGGACACAGTGCGGGTGTTTGCGCACGCCATCCGTCAGGAGGCCTCCCTGGTCAAAGCCGATATAGCCGGGTGGAGCCCCTATCAGGCGGGCAACGGCATGCTTTTCCATATATTCGCTCATGTCAAACCGCATGAACTCTATTCCCATGATAGCTGCAATCTGCCTTGCCACCTCCGTCTTCCCGACGCCGGTAGGACCCGTAAAGAGGAACGACCCTATGGGACGGCACGGAATCCCGAGCCCTGCCCTTGAACGCTTGATCGATGTCACAAGAGATTTAATCGCGCCGTCCTGGCCGAAGACAACGCCTTTCAGTCTATCCCCAAGATTCTCAAGCTTCGACCTGTCTGATGCGGATACGCTGTTTTCGGGTATCCTTGCCATTTTCGCCACTATCTTTTCGATATCGGCAGGATGTATCTTTCTCCTGTGCATTGAGCCGGAAAATTTAACAAAAGCCCCGGCCTCGTCTATAACATCGATGGCCTTATCGGGAAGGTACCTGTCGTTTACATGCTTTGCCGAAAGCTCTGCCGCCGCTTTAAGGGCCGCATCGGTATATTCAATGCCGTGATGCTCTTCATAATGGAATTTGAGACCTTTTAATATCCGGATGGTTTCAGAGACCGTCGGCTCCGGAACTTCTATCTTTTCGAAGCGGCGTGACAATGCCCTGTCTTTTGTAAAATAGTTTTTATATTCCTCGTAAGTCGTTGATCCTATGCAGCGCAGTTCGCCTGTTGCAAGAGCGGGCTTTAAAATATTTGATGCGTCCATGGAGCCGCTGCTCGTCGCTCCGGCCCCGACAATTGTGTGTATTTCATCTATGAACAGAATGGAGTTTTTCTTTCCCTGAAGCTCCGAAATAACCCCTTTCATCCGCTGCTCAAAATCGCCCCTGAATTTCGTACCCGCAAGAACCGCCCCAAGGTCAAGAGAATAAATACGGACATCTTTGAGCGCGTCAGGAACATCTCTCTTTAATATTTTCTGTGCAAGGCCTTCGGCAAGCGCGGTTTTTCCTACCCCCGGGTCGCCCACAAAAACAGGGTTGTTCTTTCTTCTTCTGCAAAGCACCTGGAGGGTTCTCTCTATCTCGAGATCGCGGCCGATGAGAGGATCGAGTTTCCCATCCGCAGCCATTTTAACAAGATCCATTGTAAATGATTCGAGAAATCCGGATTTCTTTTTCTTGTCTGTCTTTTCAGTTTTGACAAAGCCACCCGGTCCTTCCTTCGGGCAGGTTTTCTGAATATCATGGGATATGTAGTTTAAAACATCAAGACGGGTAACTCCTTCAAGCGTAAGAAAATATTCCGCGTAAGAATCCTTCTCCTCGAAAATGGATGCAAGGATATCCCCGACTTCAACCTCCTGTTTTTCCGCGGAACGGGCATGGTTGAAAGCTCTCTGTATCACTCTCTGGAATCCGGTTGTCTGCTGTAAAACATATTTGACGTCATCCGGAGCCGTCTCGACTCTCATCCTGAAGAAATTTTCGAGAGCATTGAACAAGTTTCTTACATCTCCGCCACAGTTTTCGATTATCTCAACGCCTGCGGTGTCGTGCAGAATCGCAAAAAGAAGATGCTCGGTGCCGACATATTCATGGCGCCTTCTTTTCGCCTCCTTTACGGCAAGGCCGAGTGTTGCGCTCAGTTCCCTACTGATCATTTATCCTAACTCCTTCTCAACGGAACATCTCAACGGAAAACCTTTTTTACGGGCAAGGGCATGTACGGAATTCATTTTTGTCTCCGCCACCTCCAGAGTGTACAAACCGCACATTCCTCTCCCCTGCCTGTGAACATTTAACATAACAAGGATCGCTTCCTCCATTGATTTCTGAAATACGGTCATAAGCGCCTCAACGACAAAATCCATGGTGGTATAGTCATCATTGTGAAGCAGCACCCTGTACATGGAGGGCTCTTTGATATCTTCCTTCACATCGGAAAGGGCGCTCTCTTTAATTTCAGGACTTATATTATTTCCCATAAACGGTTTATGTGTACTTTTTCCAAACTGTCGTGATTGATGGTTTCGTAAAAAGTCCAAATATGCTCACTTAATGAGTTTTTTGGGGATTTTTAAATCACTCCGCTAAATCACAAGAAGTTTTCGCCTGCGGCGGATCAAAGCCTTGTGATTTTTAACGCTCAGTAATTTAAAAATCTATTTCCCAAAAATCTCAAATCCGTTCGCATATGACTTTTTACGAGTTCATCAATATCTATTCTATAAAAAAACCGCTCCATGAACAAGATTTTTCTAATACAATAATAACTGTTTGTTAAAAAGTCAAAAACAGTATTTTATTTCAAATAATAGTCTTTCTTTTCCACAACTTGTAAATTGCCGGATAAACAATAAGTTCCATCATAAATGATGTGACAAGTCCGCCTATCATGGGAGCGGCGATTCTTTTCATTACATCGGTTCCGGTTGCCGTTGACCACATGATCGGCAAAAGACCCATAAAAGCGGCGGCAACCGTCATCATCTTGGGGCGCACACGCTTTACCGCCCCGTGGACTATCGCCTCATCGAGATCACCAATGTTTTTAAGATTTCCAGCCTTTTTTGCGGAATCGTATGAAAGATCGAGGAAAAGGAGCATGAATACGCCTGTTTCTGCATCAAGACCTA
>CAYVMK010000397.1:0-1627 GCA_964452445.1 uncultured Desulfonema sp.
GCCTTAGAAATAATTTTCTGCGCGTTTCTACCCCTCAAGGGGGTACTGAAAAGAGCGGCAGAAAATTATTTCGTGAAGGCACTTACACCCCTCAAGGGGGTGCTGAAAAGAGTCCCGTTTATCGGGGTTAGAGGTATTGGGATGAAAGATCAAAACATACCGCACAAAGAACTTGTAGCCGACCGGCAGTCTCTCATGAGAACATTCATAAGCCCGGAGAACATTGCCGCAAGAAAGACCCTTGTCAAATACATGGAACGGATTCTTTTCGGTCTCCATGATTTTCTGAATACGCACGTTGGCATTACCGAAGAGGTAAGTCTAAAGGAGCTTTCGGAAAGATACAAGGATACCGTTATAGGTGAAAATCCCGAAAAAAAGCTGACCGATGTTATTACGGATCTTGTTGAAGAAATAGCGCCGCATGCAGTCAATGTCGCATCTCCCTACTTTATCGGCCACATGACTTCGGCGATACCGTTTTTCATGGTTCACCTCAAGACAATTGTGGCCGCTCTGAACCAGAATGTCGTTAAACTCGAAACTTCAAAAGTCCTGTCCGTCATCGAAAAGCAGGTGCTCGCAAAGATACACAGAATTATTTACAGGCAAAGCGAGAAATTTTACCTCGAACATGTGCAGAATACGCAGACCTCCCTCGGATGTTTCACTGAAAACGGAACACTTGCAAATCTGACCGCCCTGTGGGTTGCAAGAAACTCTCAGTTCGGCCCGAAAGAAGGCTTTGAAGGAGTGGATAAAGAAGGAATATATGCCGCATACAAGGCATACGGTGTAGAACAAAGTGTAATCCTTGTCTCCGAACTCGGACATTTTTCATTAAAAAAAGCAGGAGGAGTTCTTGGTATAGGCAACCGGAATATAATATCAATAGGAATAGACAGTGCTTGCAGGATCGACATTAAAAGCCTCAAAGAAAAAATTAATGAAATAAAAAAAAGCCCTACCCGAACAAAAATAATCGCAATTGTCGGGATTGCAGGCACAACCGAAACCGGCACAGTAGATCCCTTGCGGCAAATTGGAGAAATTTGCGCTGAAAACGGGATACATTTTCATGTCGATGCCGCCTGGGGCGGACCGGTTCTCTTATCCGAAAAATACAAGCGCCTGCTTGATGGTATTGAACTTGCCGATTCCGTCTCAATCGACGGGCATAAACAGTTTTACATGCCCATGAGTTCCGGCATGGTTTATTTCAAAGATCCATGCCAGATGGATGCAATTATCTATCATGCAAACTATGTAAACCGGCTCAGCTCGGTTGATCTTGGAATTAAATCACTCTCAGGATCAAGGGAAGCAAACTCCCTGATTCTAGACAGCGCCCTCAAAATAATGGGAAGCGGGGGTTACGCCCTTCTTATCGAAAACGGCATAGAAACGGCAAAAAGCTTTGCGGAAGAAATCAATAACAGACCCGATTTTGAGCTGGTTACTCCCCCGGAATTAAACATTCTGACCTATAGGATCTGCCCCGGTGGGATTAACCAGCTCAAAATCGGGTCTTGTATTGAACTTGCCGATTCCGTCTCAATCGACGGGCATAAGCAGTTTTACATGCCCATGAGTTCCGGCATGGTTTATTTCAAAGATCCATGCCAGA
>CAYVMK010000397.1:1727-2754 GCA_964452445.1 uncultured Desulfonema sp.
CGCCCTTCTTATCGAAAACGGCATAGAAACGGCAAAAAGCTTTGCGGAAGAAATCGCCAGAAGGCCTGATTTTGAACTGGTTACCCCTCCGGAATTAAATATTCTGACTTACAGGATCTGCCCCGGCGGGATTAAGCGGGAGTTAAGCACAAGCCGGGATGCGCAGAGAAAAATACTTAACGAAAGACTTAACGAAATAAACATGACGGTGCAAAGGCTTCAGAGAGAAGCCGGCAAAAGCTTTGTTTCAAGAACAACGTTAAAAACCTATAAAGGACGTTGTGAAAGTATTGTGGTTCTCCGCTGCGTAATAATGAATCCCCTGACGGATATCAACATCCTTCAGGATATTCTTGATGAGCAGGAGGAACTTTACAGGCGCGAGTTCGGGCAAAGAAAAAACAAGCCGGCGTAAAATTAGGTTGTGGATTTAGGACCTTTTTAACCGTGTACCCTCCAACCATTGACAGCGTGCCCCATTTGTGCTACACTCAGAACAAAAATGGAGGTGCGGTATGACTAAGACAGAAACAGTCAGAGCCCGGATACAACCGGAACTTAAGAACAGGGCAGAGGATGTATTCCGCAGACTCGGGTTAACGGCAACGCAGGCAATTATTATGTTCTATAAACAAGTGGAATTGCGCAATGGACTGCCCTTTGAAGTTGTCATTCCTAATGAAACTACATATCGAACATTCGAGAATACCGATGCGGGACGCGATTTGATTGTTTGCGAAGATGCCGACGATATGTTTAGAAAACTGGGGGTTTAGTGTTTACTCCCGTATATACCCGTCAGTTTGAAAAAGACATTAAAAGGATGCAGAAGCGCGGAAAAAATTCTGATAAGATAAAAACAACCATCCGATCTCTTATTGCAGGCGAAAACCTTGACCCTATTCATCGAGACCACAAACTCGTCGGGAACTGGCAGGGGCGACGAGAGCGCCACATCGAATCCGACTGGCTTTTAACGGAAACGTTGCACGACCTATATAATATGTTAAATCGCAGTGTTAGCGAA
>CAYVMK010000398.1:0-2742 GCA_964452445.1 uncultured Desulfonema sp.
CTTAGGAGTCGTTGTTTTCGTCGTATCATGTTATCTTTCCTTTACACCGAACGACAAAGCTCATCTGCCGCAATGGAGCGCCAGCGTAATAGCGGTCAGGTGAAGTGATTGGTTATGCAAATGTTCGTTCTTCTATTCTTTACCTACCACAACATAGGGACGAATCTTTTCAAGTTTTTTGGGGCCGATTCCCTTTACTTTGAGCAAATCATCTACGGTTTTATATGGACGGCTGGCTATAATTCTTTCAGCAAAAACGGGACCGATTCCTCTGATAGACTGAAGTTCTTCTTTACTGGCAGTATTTATATTGAGTAAGGCATCTAAAAATTTGGCTGTTTTCACCTGACTCTGTAATTTCTTTAGTTCTTGATCCTCACTTCGTTGTTCTGCGCGGAATTCCGCAATCCGCTCTGGATCACTTTCTGACCAGATGCCGATACGTTTCAATACGGCCGAAGTCTCTAAATCGCGAAGTCTTTCGATCATTTCATTACGTGGTATACCATTGGGCGTTTCCCTGCCTATACCATAAGTACGAGCAAAGCCATTTTTAACGAGTAGACTCGCCAGATCATTTCCGTCAGATGTAGTGATAAATCCATATATGCGGCCTTTGGCTGACCTTCCCAAGGCACCTGCAAAGACTGTATGAACAGTAAAAGGTTTAGCAAGGATACGTTCAACAAAAGTTTTTGCTTCGTTACCGAAATGAATAGTACGTGCTGCATCGGACAGTCCAAAATATCGTGTTTGTTCCCGTACCCTTTGTGCATCGCTCTTGAAACTGATAGAAGTTTCAGGACAGTCAACAAAATAAAGCCTTACATGGAAAGATTCTCCATTAGATTCCACAAAGAAGCTATCCCCATCATTTGATGGATTGTTCACCAATCGAGCATTGGAAAACATCTGCAAATCAGTAGCATATGATGGAAAAATCCCTACAAAGATCAATACTGCTGTCAAGAGCAGAGTTCTGAGGAGTGATTTACTCAATCCATTCATAATGACTCGATATTGGTTGTTTGCATAACGTTGAGGATGAGCAGCGCAACAGCCGACGTATTCGAGCGAAGCGAGCCGGGGCGCTTTGATCGCGCTGCTCCATCCTGTTGTTGGACGGGTTCTTGCATTATGGATTTTTCTAAAAAATCCAGGGCGTCAATGCTTAAGAATTGCATCATCAGAGCAGATGGGAAGCCCCGGATAAAGAACCGTTTCTAAAATTCGCCGTCCAACATATTTATAAAAGGAAAATTGCCGGTTATATTTCCCCGAAAGATGACAAAATTGACCCGCCGGGCAAACCAATACTGCAATGAGACCATGATGAACCGGATCAAGCGACATATTGCTCATGCCGCCATCCTTAACAAAGGAACATGATGAACTCGGCATACGTACACAGTCCGAAGAATTGCACCGCACCGGGGACAAAGATTTCCCTGCCAGTCGGGAAACATACGCTGAAGAAGCTCCTGGGCATGGGGAAGCTCCGTCAAACGCTCATATGTCGGCTGTCCTAATTGGGCGCGAGCTTCATCCAGTTTGACTTGGCAATTAGGGTGAAACAAACCGTATGCCCGAACAACGTGCGTGCCTTTCTCCGGCACATGGCTGAGCAGTCGCCGGATGAACGTCTCCGCCTTCAGATAAAATGTGCGCTGCTTATGTTTTTCAGGATGTGCATAGGCAATGGTGACGCCCTGTCCGTCGTAGCCGACGATACGCTTCTCTGAAATCGGCCCCCGACGGAGATATCGGCCCACGTATTTATACATGCCGCCGGCATGCTCGTAAGCCGGTTCAATATTCACATGCCACTTCACCCGTCCAAGTTTGTTGAAGAGATTGAGGCATTGCTGAACGCCCATACCCGCAGGCGCCGTCAGCCTCTGCTCTTTGGATTTAACCTTGCCGCAAGGGCTTAGTTCATCGAAACCGCCCCGAAGATAAGACAAAAACTTCCCACGAAACTTCGCCGACAATACACCCGTAGGAAGCAGAAAATTACCGTCCGACTCTTTCCAAAGTCCTTCCGAAGTCAGGCCGCCGGCTGTCACGATGAAATGCAAATGGCAGCGCTCCTGCATCTCGTCATCCCAGCTCTGAAATACCCCAATCGCTCCAGGTAGAGCCCCCAGCCACTTACGATCTCCCAGCAGTTCTCTTACCGTATGCCACGCCGCCCGTATCAGCAAATCCGTAAACCGCTTCCGTTGTCTACGCCATATCCCATGGAGATCGTGACTGATTGTAAATACAATGTGAAAGTAGCGGCAGGAAAGCGATTGAACGCGCCTGCGCTCAAGCCATATCTGTGTTTCCGTCGCGCCGCAATGCGGACAACTGCGGTGCTTGCACGAATTGTTTACGACAACCTGATAGTCGCCATGAGGACACGCATCAATGTGATAACCCTGATCCGGTGTGCGGCAAGTCATAATATTCCATGCCGCCCAGCGCTCACGAGCAGATAATGAACGCCCTTGCCGATAGGCTGCAAAATGATCAAGAAATATCTTCTGTACGATCCCGGCTCCCATCAAACGCCAATCCCGGCTTCACTTCCGCCTTACATCCCTTCAGTAGCTCCTCTGCACGCCCCTCCCCGAATTCAGCCACCATCTCATCCCATATCTCTGTTTTCCGCAACTCCCGTTGAAAATTCAACGTCAATTGATCCGCCATATCTTCGCAGATTCCCCCGCCCATCATCATCTGCTGCTTTCGCTTATC
>CAYVMK010000399.1:0-2741 GCA_964452445.1 uncultured Desulfonema sp.
AAGCCTGCTCCTCCTTGTTAATGACCAGCTCCGGAAAAAGAGACAAAGATAATTCAAGCGGTGTTTCCCTGTTATTGTTACTGTCCGGGCCTGAGAAATCACGGGAAGAAATTATTATTTCCCTGATATCGTCATTTGAAAGATTCCCGCTGTTTTTAACAAGCCGTCTTATTATCTCGGATTTAAAAACATGAATGTCTCTCTTTTCAAGTTCCGCCTTTATCCTTGTCCCTATCTCTTCATACTTTTTATTGGTGGAAAAATATAAGTCCGGCCTCAGGCGGCGGCCAAAAGGCATTTTAAACTGCCTGTAATAATCTTTAAGCCGGCCGCCTTTTTTCTTTTCATTAAGCAGAGATTCAACCCTGCCGTATGTTTGAAAAACAAGAGAAGCGCATGTTTCAATACTTCTCTCCTCTTTGGTTGTTTTATCAAAAATTCCGGATATTACATTGACAAGCGTTGTTGTTTTAACATCAGCCGCAAAAGAATCAGGGGGGTTTTTGCCGAGCGCTATTCTCATGAATATAAAAAACAGGAGCTGCTCCGGATTTTCATTCTTCCATATCCTCTCGGCTTCTCTAAAAAGCAGGGGAGAGGAAATTCTGACAAGGCCCGGATATTTTTCCTGACTGATAATTCTGATACGCCCCTGTTCGAATATATTAAAAAGGTCGGAGGCAATCTCTTTTACCGCAAAAAGCTCAAAAAATTTTTCCAGATCCGAACAGTCTTTTTTGACACCGGGTATATCCCGGATACCCGGATCCTCTTTTCCTGGAACAGGAGCAGCTCCGTCTTTGAAACAGCCGCAATATTGAAGCGCTTTTTCAAGGTCAAATTCAAAAGAATTGAACTCATGGTATCCTGATTCAAGCCTTACAAGGCACTTGTAAACATCCCTGTTTTCATTATAACTGTCACAGAGACTTATTTCATCAGGCAAATATATGAATTTCCCGTCGGAAAAAACAAACGGCCTGTCGCCATGTTCATTCAGTATTTCCCGGCGCATATTTTTCGGCGTTTGAGAAAGCGGGCATATGGAAAAGAGAGAGCCGGTTTTTGCCTTTATATACCGGGCAAGCTGCTGCCGGACATCTGAAAGCGGAACTGCTGTCTGAAGGCTCAAAAAAGTATCTGCGCCGAATCTGGATTCAAGAGACAGGAATTTTATTCCCAGCGGCTTATCTTTTTCAATTTTTTTAAGGCCGATAGATACGAATTCTTTCAGGGCGTCATGTAAAAGAAAAGAAAGCCCTTTCTCCATGCCATCGAGAAACGGATCTGTAAGATGATAATCTTCAAGGATAATCCTGTAAAGCTGCTCTGCCTGCCAGGCTCTTTTAAAAGGCGGAAAAGAGAGGACTGCTTTCGGCAACAGATGTGCAAAATGACGGCTCTCTCCGTATGTCAAATCTTTTGAGAAAAGATATCTAAGAATCTTGAGATAAACAAAACATGTTTTGCCATCTCCGTTATCAAGCAGGGTCGTAACGGCTTCAAGGGGTTCCGCCAATGTATACGTTCCTTTTTTCTGCATTGAATATACGGCGCCAAGAAAGTTTTCAAGAAGGGCTTCATCACCATATAAAAATACAGGAACAAGGTGTTCGGCCATTATCCGCCCGAGGGTAGGACCGGTTTCGCCCGCTTTTCGCACAAGCTCTTTGTAGATTTGAACCTTATCCCAAGTTTGCCTTCCAAACAGGCAGATATAGCCTTCAGCAAGAGCGCTTCCGAAGGCGTGTTCTTCAGACAGAGCCCAAGTGACTTCGTCAGCAAGGATCCGGGCAAGATCAGCAGTAAGCGTGATATTTCTTTTTTCCAGACTCTCTCTTATTGCCTTCGCAATCGAAGGATCGGCAAAAGAAAGTTTTTTTACAGGATCTGTCTCTTCCATTATTTTATGCCGGTATCAGAATACGTCATCAATAAGGTCGATTAAAGTTTCAATAAGCTTTCCGTCATCCGTGAGAGGCAGGCATATGGCGGAGAGGCAGGCTTCTTTAACCGGAATATCTTTTCCGATAAGCTGTGCAGCATATATCAGAAGGCGGGTGCTCGCCCCTTCGGTCAATCCATGCTCCCTCATACTCCTTATTTTTCCGGCAAGAGCAACAAGCTTTAAAGCCATATCAATTTCTACGCCGCCTTCATGAGAGACAATTTCGGCTTCCTTTTGGGCTTCGGGATAATCAAACTCAAGAGATACAAATCTCTGGCGGGTGCTCTGCTTCAAGTCCTTCAAAATTGACTGATACCCCGGATTATAGGAAATGACCAGCATGAAATCGGGATGCGCAGAAACTACTTCGCCTTTTTTATCGATCCCGAGAGTGCGCCTGTGATCGGTCAGAGGATGAATTACAACAGTTGTATCTTTTCTGGCCTCAACAATTTCATCCAGATAGCATATGGCTCCTGTGCGAACCGCTCTTGTCAAGGGGCCGTCCATCCAGATTGTTTCATCATTTTTCAGCAAAAACCTGCCTGTGAGATCGGTCGCAAAAAGATCCTCATGGCAGGCCACCGTAATAAGCGGCCGTTTCAAGCGATATGACATGTACTCTACAAATCTTGTCTTGCCGCATCCCGTAGGGCCTTTCAGCATGACCGGAAGTCTTGCGTCAAACGCGGCTTCAAACATTTTTATTTCATTCCCGCAGACAAGATAATATGGCTCTATTGATATTGGATTTATGGCCGATTCACATCCTGACTCATCTTTCATTAAAACA
>CAYVMK010000400.1:0-2734 GCA_964452445.1 uncultured Desulfonema sp.
TCTATAAGAACCAATTTGGGTTCACAGAGATTGATCCTGAGAGATGTATCGGCTGCGGTGTTTGCGAGAAGTTCTGTCCCTTTGATGTGCCCAGGGTGGACTATAAGACTAACAAGGCCAGGAAGTGTAATTTCTGCCTGGACAGGGTGGCTAACGGCCTTGAACCGGCCTGTGTAAAGACCTGTCCTGTCGGCGCCCTCAAGTTCGGTGACCGTGAAGAGATTTTAGGCTACGCTCACAAGCTCATGTCAAACTCAAAGAATGGCAAAATGTATCTTTATGGTGAAAAGGAACTCGGTGGATTACAGGTCATTTACCTGTTGCCACAAGGCATGGAATTCTATGGGCTACCTGAGCATCCGAGGGTGCCAAATCCATTTGAAGCTTATGCTTTCCTGGAGAAATCGCTAAAATATTCACCTGTTAAGGATAAAGTATTAACCATGGCCGGGCTGAAGTACTTCGCCCATGTCTATATTTAATGTGGGAGGTGGCAGAACATGGGGTATAGGAGAGCCGATTTGACTCCTGATGCTGTGGCAAGGCAGATACAGGATCTGATGTCGGAAAACTATGTGGCTCCGGACTATTTGGGGTTATTCCAGGAGGTTTTTAATGCCCAGTATCAAATTGAGAGAAAACTGCGGGCAAAGAATCTCTATCCTCCTATAGACAAGAGAGAGACTGATAAACGAAGGGAGCAGGGATTACCTATTATCGATCCCGATAAGCTCCAGTTTGGTGAAAAAGAGCTCAGCGATTTACTTCAGGAAATTTGCTCTATCCTGTCAAGGTATAATGTGAATGGGAGTTCGGTGGCAAGCCGGCTTTTGGATGCTAAAGGGTCAGGTGAGTTAAGCCTCTGTGAGCTGGCACGAAAGGCAATGCTGGATAATAGAGAATACATGAGGTGGGTATCTGAAAAAATGGGTGAGAACGAAGAAGAAATAATTTTCGTTGCCAAGGCATTGGCTGTGCCTTTCCTCAGGGTCTGTGCAAAACGCCTTAATCGGAAAACAGACCTGACCCTGATACAGACAAATATTTGCCCCATATGCGGGGGAAAGCCAATTATGGCGAAGTTACGGGAAGGTGATGGGAAAAGAATATTAGAGTGCTCGTTGTGCAATACCCAGTGGGGGGTTGAGAGATTAAGATGTCCTTTCTGTGGTAATGAAGATCAGAATACCCTTGGCTTTTTCTTCATGGAAGAACAGAGCGCTTACCGGGTTGATAAGTGTGACAAATGCAAACGGTATATAAAAACAGTGGATGAACGAAAAAAGGCTGAGGATAAGCTGAAGGCATTGCCGATTGAAGATGTGGCGACACTTTATCTGGATATACTGGCGGAGAAAGAAGGTTACCAGAGTATAAAAAATCATTGGGGAGAGGAGGGTAAGCTTAATGGATAAAAATGATAAAAAAGGAGTAACAAGAAAAGAATTTTTGAAGCTCTTTGGCGGTTCTGTAGCCGGGGCGGTAGTGGCCGGAGGACTGATGGCTTCACCCTTGGTGGGAGAAGAAAAAAAGGTCAAGAAGATTCTCCCTGTGCTTAAGGAGGCTGCCGAAGACCGGCAACCGGTGATCTGGTTCCAGGGCGCCGGGTGTACCGGTTGCTCAGTTTCGCTCTTAAATACAGTGCACCCGAATATTGCCGAGGTACTGACTAAGATCATCAGCCTTAAAGCTCATCCTACATTAATGGCAGCAGATGGTCACCTGGCGATGTCCGTATTTGAAGATGCAGTGGAAAAGAAGGCCGGAAAATATATACTGGTGGTGGAAGGCGCCATACCCACCGCTAAAAATGGGCTTTATGGAACTTTTGGAGAGAACAGCCAGGGATCACCCCAGACCATTCTGGACTGGACAAAGAGGCTGGGTCAATCGGCCAAGGCAGTTGTGGCAGTGGGAACCTGCGCCGCCTTTGGCGGCATACCGGCAGCGCAGCCAAACCTCATCGGGGCAAAGTCAGTTGGTGAGGTTCTGGGTAAAACGGTGATAAATATACCTGGTTGTCCGCCACACCCCGACTGGATTGTGGGCACTCTGGCTCATGTGCTGCTTTTCGGCATGCCGGCGCTTGATGAGCTGGCTCGCCCCAAGCTCTTCTATAAGGATGTCATCCATTCTAACTGCCCTCGCTATTTTGATTTTGAAAAGCAGAAATATGCACGGCAACTAGGTGATGATGGCTGCCTGGTATTCCTGGGATGTAAGGGGCCTATTGCCCACGCTGATTGCGCTAAGAGACACTGGAATAACGGGGTTAACTGGTGCATCGGCAGTCGTGCCCCCTGCATTGGCTGTGTCCAGCCGGAGTTCCCGGATCAGCTTTCACCACTTTATGCCAAACTGCCCGATGAGAAAATATGGCTCAAATCTGAAGAAAAATTAGAAAGGAGGTAAGGATAGATGGCAAAGGTATCTATAGACCCGGTAACCAGAATCGAAGGGCATCTGAATGTTGAATTAGATGTAGAGGATGGCAAGGTTGTTGATGCCAGTTGTAAAGGGACGATGTTCAGAGGTTTTGAGCTTATCATGAAAGGAAGGGATCCGAGGGATGCCCAGCACCTGACCCAGCGAATCTGCGGGGTCTGCCCTCAGTCTCACGCCCTGGCCGCCTCTCTGAGTCTGGAGGAGGCCTTCGGAGTCGAGCCGCCGGAAAATGCGAGGATCATGAGGAACTTAGTGCAGGGTACAAACAACACCAAACACACCCAACACA
>CAYVMK010000401.1:0-2725 GCA_964452445.1 uncultured Desulfonema sp.
TGCAATGACGAAAGATGAAGCGCAACACAGCAGAATGACTTTTTACAAAGCCGTCGAGTCGAAATAAATTACTTTCAAATTGACAAATAATCAAGTATGACGGTTTCGTAAAAAGTCGAAGTATGCTAACTTAAGAGAATATATCATCATGCGGGCAGTTGTGCAAAGGGTAAAAGAAAGCTCGGTTACTGTCGGAGGCGATATCATAGGAAAAATCGGCGCAGGCCTTCTTGTCTTTATTGGCGTTTCAAAAGAAGACACAATAAACGATGCCGATTATCTCGCCGATAAGATATTAAACCTGAGAATATTTGAAGATGAACACGGCAAAATGAACAGGTCGCTTCTTGAAGCGCGCGGAGATATGCTTGTCGTATCCCAGTTCACTCTTCTCGGCGACTGCCGCAAAGGAAGGAGGCCTTCATTTACGGATGCAGCCGAACCTGATAAGGCGAACGAACTTTATGAACAATTTGTTGAAAAAGTAAGCGGCAAAGGAATTACGGTCAAAACAGGACGGTTCCGCGCTATGATGGATGTTCAACTGATAAACGACGGGCCGGTAACATTCATAGTTGAGAGCAGATAATCTTATGACAGCAAAACCGAAGTTGATGTTAATCCGCTTTATATTTTCTTTTTTTTGCTTATTTTCAGCCGCTCAAAACCTTTACGCGGAAACAATATCATCGGATATTCTGAAACATATCGGCGCCAATGATGCCATTATAGTATCGGATCCGGACGGTAAAATATTGATAGAAAAAAATGCCGATAAAAAGCTTATCCCGGCATCCACCCTGAAACTCTTAACCTCTCTTGCAGCTCTCCACCACCTCGGTCCAAGCTACAGATTTTCCACTGAATTTTATACCGACAAGGATTTGAACCTTAAAATAAAGGGCTATGGAGATCCTCTCCTGACATCAGAATTTATTATTGAAATAGCAAAAAGCCTCGGCATGAAGCTCAAATATATTAATGATGTGATAGTGGACGACACATATTTTAAAAAACCGACTGTAATACCCGGGATAACACGATCCCTCGAACCTTACGATTCGCCGACCGGAGCCCTTTGTGTCAATTTCAATACGGTCAGTTTCAGAGTTTCAAACGGAAAGTTCATCAGCGCCGAGCGCCAGACACCACTTTTACCCTTTGCAATAAAGAAGATAACCAAATCCTCCGCGAGGAAAGGAAGGATACTGCTCACATACGACCAGAACGAGATTGCTCTTTATGCCGGGCATCTCATCTCCTATTTTCTTGAAAAAGAAGGAATAAAACGTAGTGGAGAGATAAGAACCGGCACTGTCGATGCCAAAACCGACAGGCTCATACTAAAATATGAATCACCGGTTTTATTGGACGAAATAGTATCAAGACTCCTCTTTCACTCAAATAACTTCATTGCAAACCAGCTTCTTCTTGCAGTCGGGGCCAAAATAAACGGCCCCCCGGGAACTCTTGAAAAAGGCGTATCGGCAATAAATGATTACGCAAGGGATATCCTCAAAATCAACGACCTGTCCATTTCCGAAGGATCGGGCATTTCAAGGGAAAACATGATTCCTGCCGGAAGCTTTTTAAAAATACTCGCCGAATTTGAACCTTACAGGAGTTTAATGAAACATAACGAATCCGAGTATTTCAAAACAGGGACACTGACAGGGGTCAGTACAAGGGCAGG
The DNA here is from genome assembly GCA_964452445.1 of uncultured Desulfonema sp. GTDB lineage: Bacteria > Desulfobacterota > Desulfobacteria > Desulfobacterales > RPRI01 > RPRI01. Next base: position 1,694 of record CAYVMK010000401.1, read on the forward strand.
ATATATTAAAGACAGGGATGGAAGGTTATATAAATTTGTAATAATGACCAATTCAAACGGAAATTCCGCAGAGAAAATTTCAAAAAAGTTATGCGGCTTGATAGGCGGCTGAATTCACTATTGAAGCTCCCCGTCGCAAGTCCGCCCGCCATACTGATTGGCGGGACCTTCGGCGGTGAATGCGCTCGCCGTTTCGGTTAAATCACCGGTTACAAACGAGGAATCATGAGCTGGTGATATGGGCGTAGGCGTTGTGGTTGTGGATGGACTCGAAATTCTCGGCGCTTACCGAAAACCATGTGATATTATCGTCCTTTTTAAGCTTCTCGGCTATATCGCGCACAATATCTTCTACAAACTTGGGATTTGAAAATGCCTTTTCCGTCACGCATTTCTCATCAACCCTCTTTAAAACCGAATAGACATCGCAGGAAGCCGAGTTCTCCACAAGCTCTATCATGTCTTCCATCCATATGAATTTTTTAAACCTGGTCGAAAGCCTGACTTCCCCCCGCTGATTATGCGCTCCTTTTTCGCTTATTTCTTTTGAGCACGGGCACACGGATGAAATGGGGACAATAACCTCCGATATAATATCGGTTTTACCGGACGGATCGTTTGAACCGACAATTCTGCACGTATAATCCATAAGGCCCGGAGCATTGCTTACAGGAGCTTTTTTCTCTATAAAATAAGGGAAGGTCACCTCGATATGGGCAGACTCGGCATTCAGATGCCCCTTCATACGGTTTAAAATTGCCGCTATGTTTTTCAACGACACTTCAGGGCGGAAAAGGTGAAGCAGCTCGACGAAACGGCTCATATGTGTCCCCTTGTATTTATGGGGCAGATCAACGTACATATTGATCATTGCGACAGTATTCTGAACGCTGTTGCGCCGGTCAAGAACCGTAATCGGATAATGAATATTTTTTATACCGACCTTGTTGATCGGTATGTTTCTGTAATCTCGCTGGCTCTGTACGTCTTTCATTTCCACTCTTATTTTCTCCCGCCATTACTCCGTGGTTC
>CAYVMK010000402.1:0-2718 GCA_964452445.1 uncultured Desulfonema sp.
ACGCTTGCCCTTGACATGGATCTTGAAGCCGACCTCGGCATCGATTCGATAAAAAGGGTGGAGATATTCTCCTGCCTTGAAGAAAACATCCCGGGCACAGCCTCAATCCCTCCCGAAATCATGGGAACCCTGAAAACGCTTGGAAAGATCATTGAATACCTCGGAAAACCCTGCGCAAAGACCATTATAGCCGGGATTCCTGATACGTTTTCAGAAAGCATACCGCCTGCCGTAACGGATATTGCCGATAACTTATGCAAAACAGTATCGGTTGAAAGAAATATTGTCTTACTTACCGAAATGCCTCTGCCGACAACCGGCGGAATTCATATAAGAGCGGGCAGGTTTTTTATAACAGGAAACAAAGGCGGATTGTCCAAGGCAATAGCCGGTGAACTTGAATCTCTTGGTATTGGGGCTGAGCTTTTATCTTTTGCCGAATTTAGTAAAAAACAGGATCTGCCGGACATTTGCGGACTTGTAATAATTCCGGACATCGGCTCAAATAATGAAACTTTACTGAAAAATGCTTTTCTTGCAGCAAAGCATGCCGCAAACAGACTGATCTCTTCCGGGAAAAACGGCAAAGCAGTTTTTGCCGCCATAAGCCGCCTTGACGGAGCATTCGGATTTAAAGGCTGCGGAATAAGAAATCCGTTTCAGGGAGGTCTGGCCGGACTCGTTAAAACTGCAGCAGCCGAATGGGAAGATGTCCTTTGCCGCGCAATAGATATTGATCCGGAATGGGAAGATAACGGTAAAATTGCAAAAGCCGTAGTTAACGAACTTTTTAATGCGGATATTAACGGATCTGTTGAAATCGGCCTTGGATCCGGGAAGCGTTATATACCCCGATTAAAGCCTTCTCCCTATCCGGAAGGCCGGATTAATCTTTCTCCGGGCGATGTGGTCGTAGTAACCGGCGGAGCAAGAGGAATAACCGCTTCAGCCGCATCAGCCCTTTCAGGAATTGTGAAACCCACACTCGTTCTTCTTGGAAGATCCCCGGAACCTTCACCCGAACCTTCATGGCTCACATGTCTGGAAGATGAAATACCGATAAAGAAGGCTATACATGCCAATGATTACAGCGGTAACAATGCTTCACCTAAAGATATAGAGATAGCCTTCAAAAGATATATGTCCAACAGGGAGATCGGCAGGAATCTTGAAAAGCTCAAGAAAGAATGCCGGAATGTCATTTACCGCTCTGTTGATGTGCGTGATTTTAATGCTGTATCGGGGATTATCGAAGAAATCCGGTCAAAATTCGGCGGTATAAAAGCAATTATTCACGGAGCGGGAGTTCTTGAAGACCGCCTGATCATCGACAAAACATATGAACAGTTTGAAAAAGTTTTTGACACAAAGGTAAAAGGACTTAATTCTCTTCTCTTGGCCACAGAGAATGATCTCCTTAAGTACATCGTGATTTTTTCGTCCGTCACCGCCCGCATAGGAAATAAAGGACAGGCCGACTATGCAATGGCAAACGAGGTGTTGAACAAAATAGCCCAGCAGGAAGCAATTGCAAGGCCGGATTGCCGGGTCATCTCAATAAACTGGGGGCCGTGGGACGGAGGAATGGTTGCCGGTACAATAAAGCGGGAGTTTAATAAAAATAAAATTGAACTTATTCCCAGGGAGGAAGGCTCAAAATGCATGCTTCTTGAAATGATGGGAGATAAGAGCAACCCTGTTGAAGTTGTTATAGGATCATATTCGCTCTCAAGGGAAGACAAAAAATCTGAAGGCATGCAAAACGGGACCCACAACAAAATTGCCGATAAGCAGAATCTTTCTTTCAAACGCGAAATCGATGTTGAAAGTTATCCCGTTCTTGAATCACATATTATCGGGGGCAAGCCGGTTGTTCCTTTCGCGCTGATGACGGAATGGCTGGGGCACAGCGCTTTGCATGAAAGTCCCGGACTTTTTTTGCATGGCCTTGATGATATACGCCTGTTGAAAGGCATAAGGCTGGATAAGGGGAAAAAACTAATTCGTCTCATGGCCGGCAAGCCGGTGAAAAAAGATTCCTTCTTTGAGGTAAACGTTGAAATAAGGGACGGGATTAAGGACGGTGTGGAGCTGATTCATACAAGAGCAAAGGCAATTCTGGCCGGTTCTCCGGCTGAACCGCCTGTATTTAAATTTCCTGATAAAATTGCATCTAAAACTTATACCCGGAGCATGGATGAAGTATATGATAAAATCCTTTTCCACGGTTCCGAACTCCGTGGAATAAGAGAAATCGTGGGTTATTCCTCCGAAGGAATGGTGGCGCGCATATCTCCCGCCCCGCTTCCGCAAAACTGGATAAAAGATCCGTTAAGAAATAAATGGATAGCAGACCCCCTTGCGCTTGATTCGGCTTTCCAGATGGCTATTTTGTGGGGCTATGAAGAAATGAAACGGGTATCTCTTCCATGCTATTGTCAAACCTATCGCCAGTACAACAGCGCCTTTCCAGCTGAAGGAGTAACTGCAGTACTTGAGATAAGAGAAACCACAAAGCATAAGATTATATGCGACATTACATTCCTTGATAAAGAGAACTTCGTCGTTGCTCTGTTAAATGGATATGAAGCAGTAATGGATGACTCCCTTCTCAAATCATTTAAACCGCAAAAATGAGGGCATAACTCAGGTTAACTTTCATGAATAGTAACTATTCAGCCACAGATTCACACAGATGAACGCAGATAGATTTAAATA
>CAYVMK010000403.1:0-2717 GCA_964452445.1 uncultured Desulfonema sp.
GTTTGACCGATGATGCCCGGTCCCTTTCCGGCGGCCAGCAGCAGCGCCTTTGCATAGCCCGCGCCCTGACCCTTGATCCTGAAATACTGCTTTTAGACGAGCCGACATCCTTCCTTGATGCCGGATCAGGGCGGATAATAGAAGATCTTCTGCTGAGCTTAAAAGAGCGCTGCACAATTCTGCTGATATCCCATTACATGGATCAGATCAGGCGGATTGCAGACCGGGTGGAGACATTTGAATAACATCTGATCAAGAGCAAGTCCCACAGCATCCGTCCAGTAAGCCGGATGAATGAGGGTCAGCGCTCCGGTTATCAGAAGAATCCTTTCCGGCACACTTGTTTTTTTCAGAAGCCACCCCGAGGCTGCCGCGGACAGGGCAAAAATTCCGGCAAAAGAGGTTGCAATCACCCAAATACCACCCGGCAGGCTGTTAAAGAAATAACCATTATAGGATTTCTTGAACAAAACACGCTGGGATATATCCAAGGCGCCGGCAAATCCCGGTTGCAGGAACTTTTCAGGAAAACACCTACTTATCCTTAACCATACTGTTTCAGAAGAGATGCGGATTGCCGTTTAAAACCTTCGTGTTTCCCTGTTAATGTCGGAATATGACAGGCGAACCGGAGTCAAACGCCTTCGGGTTCGAGGACTCAAAGCGGTGGGATACTGTGCCGTGCTGAAAGCGCTGGCAGTGAATATCTTTTTGGCAGTAGCCTTCAGAGCGGCCGGAATGATGCCGGAACAAGGGTTATGCGCGACATAACAGCCGCCCCCGTTAATACTTTGCGCATATCAAAGAGCAATTTAAGTTTTTTTACCCAAAACTGTTATCAGGTACAAATATTTACTGACTGTATCTGTCTTTTTTATAAAAACTGTCAACCGGCTTTTTATGAAGCCGTCAATATCGATGCGTAAAAATTTTTTGATTGGATTAAGCATCTGCTGCTGGTGGTCTTTGTGATCTTTTTGGGCGCCACGGTTACGTTTGCTCTTTTGACTCTTTTTCTTCTGCTTATTGAACGGGTTATTAGATAATGGCGGCTTGCTCAAATTTTGTGAATTCATTTTCGAGCGCACTTCAAGCTTTTCCGTGCGCTTTTCAATCAGTTCGAGCCGTTGTTGCATTTGCTGTTTGAAAAGTCTGTTTGCAAAAGTCTTGACAGAATTCGGGATATGAGATAGTGCCCACCCGGAAACTAATTATAGACACACGTAAGTTTCCAATCCGGAAATCGGCAATTTTTGGGCAAGCTCAAGGAAATCAAGGGATTGCGCTTAAGGCATACGCAATGTACGCCACACAAGAAATCCCGCAGATTGACGCCGGGATCGCTCAAAAGGGCCATTTTCGGATGGATATGAGATAGATTCTCTATAAATTGGTTTTGCTTAGTACCTTAGAAATAATTTTCTGCGCGTTTCTACCCCTCAAGGGGGTACTGAAAAGAGTGGCAGAAAATTATTTCGTGAAGGTACTTATCCCGTTTATCGGGGTTATGTCTCTTGTTTAGAACGCTACCAAGTATTTAAGAGGGCTATCCGGAGCGGCTTGTGATAGCCCTCCTTTTTTTAATATGGTGAAGACATATAACAAGAGTGAGGTGAAGTTTGAAGGAAAATAAGACAAAAAACATCAGCAGCTTGAGGGTGCCTCGGGAAGATCCGTATTATTATGCAAACCAGGAGACAATGGGTATTCTGGAAAAGATTCATAAGATATCAAAAAATCACCCGGTCAATGTGCTGGTTGCCGGCCGGCAGGGATGTGGAAAATCGTCACTTGTCAGACAGTTTGCGGCCGTTTATCAGCAACCGCTGGCTACTTTTCAGGTGGGCATTCTTTCAGAACCAGGTCAGCTTTTTGGTGAATATGCTCTGGAAAACGGAGAAACAAAATATAAACAATTCCTGTTTCCTCAAGCAATCCAAACCCCAAATTGCGTTATCCACTTAGAAGAAATCAACCGACCGGAACATCCTAAGGCTTTAAATATGCTTTTTTCGATTCTATCGGATGATCGCCAGGTATGGATGGATGAACTGGGAATGTTGAAAGTGGCCGACGGTGTGGTTTTCTTTGCCACCCTTAATGAAGGAGAAGAATTTATCGGTACTGAGTTGCTTGATGCGGCTCTGCGTGACCGTTTTTATATAATTCTTATGGATTATCTGCCAAACGAGGTTGAAAAAGAAGTATTAATTAAAAAAACCGACGTCACGAAAGAAGACGCGGATATGATAATAGACGCAATAAACGTACTCAGGAGCAATTCCGAGCTGTCGATCGAGGTTTCAACCAGGACAACCCTTATGATTGGAGAGATGGTTGCTGCCGGAGCATCATTAGGCGAAGCTATTGTAACAAGTCTTCAAACGAACAAAGAAACTCTTGAGTCGATTCTCCTTTCGCTTCATATGGAAAAAGGATACATTGAAAAGGGGGGAATGGAATATTTGTTGTTTATCAAGGATGTCATGATGAAAAGACAGTAGGATTAAGAAAACTAAACTTCACCACTTTTCTGCCTATGTACCATGATATAAGACCCAAAAAAAATAACGTTATTGAAAGATTCCACGTCTCCGGCGAAGATGGATATTCCGAATTCTGGAGAAGGGACAAATCTCCTATTGAAATATTAGAACTCGCCAAGTCGCTGGTTGCAATCAGAAAAATAGTTTCTTACGTTGGTCAAAATGTGGGAG
>CAYVMK010000404.1:0-2716 GCA_964452445.1 uncultured Desulfonema sp.
CCAAAACAAACCTTCGTGTTCTTAAACCGTTATAACATCCCGTTAAAAAGCCTGTCCCCCAACCAAATGGGAATTATCGAAGCTCCGCTATTTTTTATTGTTATTTACATCCCTTTCTGGTACAAAATATTATACATTATTAACACACAAAAAAGAGGTGTAAAAATGTTATCTGCGACGCAACAGGAAAAGGTACGGATAAATATCCAACTCCCTGCGGAGATCAAGGAGAAGCTCTTCAAAGCCTCTTCCCTACAGGGGAAAAAGGTTTCTGCTTTCGTGCGGGAATCTATCGAGGAAAAATTAATCCAACTCGACAGGCGGGATTTTGAGAAGCGGATGAAAGCCGCCTATCAGGACTTAACTGAAGAAAACATCAATATTTCCGAGGATTTCAAATTCTCTGACGCCGAGAATCTCCCAGAGGTCACTCCATGATGACTTCCAACGTCAAAAGAGGAGAAATCTATTATGCGGCACTCGATCCGGTGGTGGGGAGTGAAACCGGAAAAACCCGGCCGGTATTGATCATTCAAAACAATATAGGCAATCTGTACTCGCCTACGACCATCGTCGCCGTCATCACTGAATATTCCGAGAAAAAAGCAACTTATCCGATCTGCGTGCCTGTTGGCAGGGATGCAGGTCTGAAAAAACATTCAATTGTTAATCTATCGCAGATACGCACCATTGACAATAGACGGTTGATAGGACCGAAAATAGCCTTTCTTCCCGATGAGATCATGGAAAAGGTGGACATGGCGCTGAAGAACAGCTTGGCACTGTAACAGTTATTTAAGAGCAATTAAGTTACTTGCCCCTTATACAATGCATCTACACTATAGCAAATCTAAGATGTCATGGCACATTTGTCCACGATGTTGTGGCATTTAAAACTATTTTTGTAACTATTCAGCCACAGATTCACACAGATGAACGCAGATGGATTTAACTACAAAGAAATAACAGATATTATTCTTAGAAGTTTTGTAACTGCCCGGGTGGGTAGGCTGCAGGAGGTAGTCAAGTGTGATCACGCGAAACTCCGGGCTTTTGAACTGGCGGAGGCAAAAATCCGTGGCTAAGTAGTTACCTGTTTTTTAATTTTGTGCCTTTGTGCCTCTGACCCTTTATTTCTTATTATTTATGCCAGACGGTACGGTTCACGTAGCCAGTGTAACTCATTACAATCCGGAGCACTTTTTTTGAAACATTATCGGTGTCATAATCCCTGATAATTTTGAATGTCCTGCTTCCTCGTGTAAACTGTGACGTGACAATATTAATGGATTCGACGACGGTATCTTTACTGAGGCCGCACATTATCAGCGTGCCTCTGGAAACCATTTCCGCACAAAGCGCCTTTCCAATAAAACCGTCTGCTCCTGTTATGAGAACTCGAAACAATCCAATACTCCCCCTTATCCCAAAACAAACCTTCATGTTTTGAGGCAGTTGCTCCCTGTTTCTATTTTACTTATGCCCATACCGGATCGGGAATTTCGACTGTAGCCATTTCGATTTCCTGCTCAAAAGGCGCCTCTGTTTCAAGCATATCCCGTGCACCAACAGCTTAGGAGTTAGGTTTTTATGCCAACCAATGGGTTGCATCTCTGCTGAAAAAATCTTCCAACGGGATACCCGAACCACCTATAATTAGCGGCCGTGCATCAGGGTAGCGGCTGAGGAAGCGGGACAATCCGGATAATTTGCCGCCTACACCGCTCTTAACCTCAAGAGCACGGATATCAGCGCCTCTGACAACCACATAATCAACTTCATAATTTCCGTCACGCCAGTAGGTAATGGAATATTCGATAGAATTTAAGCTGTTGCAGAGACAGGCGCCCACGGCATTTTCAACCAACCTGCCCCACCAGATGGAATCGGCAATAGATGAGTCAAAGGTTCGTGTGGAAAGAGCATTGACCAGCGCATTATTCCAGAGCACAAGTTTGGGACTGCTGCCACGCTTGCGTTGTTTGTTGCGTGAAAAGAGTTCAAGGCCGCTCACCAGAAATGCGCCTTCGAGCAACTTCAAATAATGGGCAAGCGTTGTGGTATTACCGGCGTCGTGTAGTTGCCCCAGCATCTTGGTATAAGACATAAATTGGGCCGGCAGCGTAGCGGCAAGCGCAAAGAGGTGACGTAGCAAAACCGGTTTGGCAATCTTACTCATCTGAAGCACATCGCGGGCCAATACCGTTTCGATGAGAGAATCGGTGATGTAGCGTTTCCAGGAACTCTCATTATTGATAAATGACTCCGCCCCCGGATACCCGCCGAAGAAAAGCCATTGCTCAAGACGCCAGCCGAAAGCTGCTTTGCACTCACTATAGCTCCAGTGACTGCAACGATGCAGATAGAATCTTCCCGCCAGGCTTTCTGTCAGACCTTCCTGCATCAGCAAAGAGGACGAACCCAGAATCAGCACACGGATTTCCGGCCCGCCCGAACGACTGTCCCAGAGAATTTTAAGAGTCTCACTCCATCCCCGCACTTTTTGAAGTTCATCGAGAATCAGAAGGACTGGACTATTAGCGGCGTTACTTTCCGTAACGGCACGACGCCACTGGGTTTCAATCCAGGCGGAATCCAGAGGAACAGGACTGTCCGCAGTTGCGTATATGGTCGGAAAATTGACAGACTCCTGGATTTGACGGGCAATCGTTGTTTTACCCACTTGTCTTGGCCCGATCAAAACATGAATGACGGG
>CAYVMK010000405.1:0-2707 GCA_964452445.1 uncultured Desulfonema sp.
TTCATATCATGAGTCATTTCAGACTCAAAAAGGCGGATATTTTATTTAGTCTGATTATGTTCGTAATAACATTTACAATATGGCTTGCAGACAGGCATCCTGTTTTTTAAGGAAGGATCAAATTTGATGTGATGAAACAGGGAGAGATGTTGATAAATATAAAAGAGCTTGATTTCGGTTATCCTTACGGAAAAAAAGTGTTTGAGGATCTGAATTTTTCCCTTAAAAGTGGCGAAACGGTTGGGCTGACAGGCTCCAACGGCGCAGGCAAGACCACGTTGTTCCATCTTATAATGGGACTTTTGAAACCTGATGCAGGGGAAATTGAAATTTTTGGAAAGGCAAGAAAGGTTGAAAGGGATTTTATTGAGGTCAGGCGAAGGGTTGGTCTTGTTTTCCAGGATTCTGATGACCAGCTTTTCTGTCCAACTGTTGAGGAGGATATTGCTTTCGGACCGTTAAATCTTGGAAAATCTCAGGAGGAGGCAAAAGCTGTTGTCGGAGAAGTTTGTGAAAAATTAGGGCTGAAAGGTTTTGAAAAAAAAGTTACCCACCGCCTATCCGGGGGAGAAAAGAGACTTGTGGCGCTGGCCACAGCAGCGGCTATGAATCCGGAATGTTTTTTATTTGATGAGCCGGTTGTCGGACTTGATGAAGCGACAACAGACAGATTTCAGAAATACCTGAAAGATTTTGGGAAGACTTACATTATTATTACGCATGACCGTGAGTTTTTAAAAAGCGCCGTGGATAAGGTCTATATATTAAAAGAGAGCAAAATTATTCCCTGTTGATGAGATCCCTGAAAGCTTCGGTATAAATAGGGGACGGGTATAAATAGGGGGTATAAATAGGGGACGTAGTAATCTTACAAACTTATTTATCAAATAGCGAATAAGTGTAGATCGACAGACATTATTCAAGTTTAAAAGATTAATACGTCCCCTATTCGCTCCCCGACTATCCGCTGTCCCTTGGAGAATCATTCTCTCCGGGTGCGGGAAATGTTACGACACCCGGTCCGGGCGCAGACTGGAATAAGACAAAGTATCTCCTTGATTTCGGATATAAACAACCCATTGGGACCGCTTTGGTTGAGTTCAAGGCATACAAGAATTATAAGGAACCGTAAGTAATTACAGCGGGCAATCGGCATATATGTGGGGATACTATCTGCAGGACAACTGGAGCGTGACCGATAAATTCTTACTCACGCCGGGTATCCGTTACGATACCTACCCCAAAAAAAAGCTCAAAAAAACACTTGACAAGGATTTTATATTCTGATAAAGTTTGGACAATCTAAAATAGTTAGTTTTATCTCATCTTATGACAGAGAAATTTATGACAGAGAAATCATTTAGCCCTACCGTTGAAGATTATCTGGAGGTTATCTTTAACCTCGAGAAAGATAGAAAAGCTGTCCGGGTTAAAGATATTGCCAGGGGTATGAACGTCAAGCTTCCCACGGTGACCAGCATGTTAGCCACCCTTATTCAAAAGGAAATGGTCAGGCATGAAAAATACGAATATGTGGAGTTGACAGAGAAGGGGCTGGAAGTGGCCAGGGAGGTTGACCGCCGGCACGGGATCTTACGGAGTTTTTTAACAGGCATACTGAAGGTGGATGCCGGGCAGGCCGAAAAGGATGCCTGTAAAATGGAGCATGCCATAAGCGCTGCTACCTTAGAAAAATTAGTCCAATTTATGGAATTTATAGAGATCTGTCCCAGAGGGGGTGCAGAGTGGTTAGGATATTTTGATCAATATTGCGGGGAAGGCTACAGAAAGGAGGAATGTTTGAAACATATGAGCGATTTTATAGAGGAAAGTATATGCAAATTGGAAGATGCTAGTAAATCTACAAAGGAGGTAAAAGGGATGGCTGATAGATCGCTAAAGGATCTTTCTCCTGGCGAGAAGGCAAGGATTACCCGTGTGAGTGGGCGTGGTTTTACCCATCGGCGTCTTCTGGATATGGGGATTGTGCCCGGAAGCACAGTGGAGATGGAAAGGGTGGCCCCACTTGGCGACCCCATTGAGGTGATGATAAAAGGCTATCACCTCTCACTCCGCAAGGAAGAGGCCTCCCACATTTTTGTGGAGGTATCGTAATGGAGGGAAGAGCTGTGCCGCTAACTATGGCCTTGCTTGGTAAAGAGGTGACCCTGATAGGTATAAATGGGGGTAGGGGCATCAGGATGAGACTCCACAGCCTGGGGTTAATTCCAGGGGTAAAGTTGAGGGTTCTAAACAACAATGGAGCCGGTCCGCTCATGGTAGCGGTGATGGATTCAAGAATCGCCCTCGGTTGGGGGATGGCCCATAAGATAATGGTGGAAGTGTAAATTTTTTTGTTTTTAGAGTTAGAATAGTCTAATTTGATTTTATATATCTAAAGGAGGACTGAAATGGCCAAAAAGATAACCGCTGCCCTTGCTGGAAATCCCAATTCCGGCAAGACTACCATATTCAACAACTTAACCGGCGCTCGACAGCATGTGGGCAACTGGCCGGGGGTAACAGTGGAAAAGAAGGAAGGGACATTAAAATACGATGACTATGAGATCAAGGTGGTGGATCTTCCCGGCACCTATAGTCTTACTGCCTATTCTCTGGATGAGATTATCACCCGAAACTTTGTGGTGGAGGAAAGGCCGGATGTCGTGGTGGATATCGTGGATGCCTCAAACCTTGAGCGCAATCT
>CAYVMK010000406.1:0-2701 GCA_964452445.1 uncultured Desulfonema sp.
AAAAGAAGTAATTATATGTCGCAAACCCGCATTAGGGGGTGCGAAACTTGAGTAAATTATATATAGTTGAAAAAAATTCATAAAAATTATACCATAAGTAAAGGGCATATATTATATAAATGACGGTGCCAAGGAGGTTGAAATGCAGATCACAATTAAAAAAGCAGACGGATTTAAGCCGCTTCCGGACAGTTCTTCCCTCGGCTTTGGAACAATATTTACCGATCACATGTTTAACATGGATTATAGCCCTGAAAAGGGATGGCATAATCCCAGGATAGAGCCTTATGCGCCCGTTATGATGGATCCGGCGACCATGGTTCTTCATTATGGTCAGGCTGTATTTGAGGGACTGAAAGCATATAGGACAAAAAAGGGCTCTATACAGCTTTTCCGTCCGGGAGAAAACTTTAAGCGCCTCAATCGCTCTTGCCGACTTCTTTGCATACCCGAACTTGATGAATATTTTCTTCTGGATGCGCTTAAACAATTAATAGCCGTTGAAAAAAACTGGGTTCCCGGCGAGCCTGAAACTTCTCTGTACATAAGACCGACGGTTATTGCCATGGACCCTTTCCTGGGAGTGCGGGCATCCAATACATACCGTTTTTATATCATTCTTTCTCCTGTTGGGGCTTATTATGCGGCAGGTTTTAATCCTGTTAAAATTCTGGTGACAAAAGAGCATGTCCGCGCTGTCCGCGGGGGTGTGGGTGAAGCTAAAACACCCGGAAATTATGCTGCGAGTCTTTATGCAGGCGCCAGCGCTCATAAACTTGGCTATACCCAGGTTCTTTGGCTTGATGGAATTGAGCAAAAGTATATCGAAGAAGTCGGGGCTATGAATATTTTTTTTGTGATTGACGATGAAATTATTACTCCTGTTTTAAACGGAAGCATACTTAACGGTATCACAAGGGATTCCGTAATAGCTCTTGCGAGAGAATGGAAGTACAAAATGTCGGAACGCAGAATCAGCATTGATGAAGTTATGGATGCTCATAAATCCGGAAAACTTAAAGAGGTTTTTGGCTCAGGAACAGCAGCGGTAATTTCACCTGTTGGGGAACTCAGGTACGGAGATAAGGTTATTGCTGTTTCGTGCGGGAAAGCGGGTCCGATGGCCGGCAAATTTTTTAAAGCGTTAACGGATATTCAATATGGAAGAGAAAAAGATACTATGGGATGGATCGAGGATGTTAATATATAGATTGCATTTGCTTATAATTCCGGAGAAAAACATTGAAAAATCCTGACGCCTTAAAGCATGTTCAGGCTATTATTGCCAAGATGGAACATGAGAATCTTCCCCCGGTAGTTATTGATAATTTCATATATTATTACAATAAAGTTATCAGCGGCGAAACGGGCATTATATATGACAATGAGATAGAATGCGTCAGAGCAAATGAAATCGACGATGTAAAAGACCTGTCTGAGTATTATGATACAGGGAAAAAAGCAATAAAGAATTCCATCAGAATAGTATTAAATGGCGGTCTCGGCACAAGCATGGGATTAAGAAAGGCCAAATCGCTTATTGAAGTCAGAAATGGGAAAACGTTTCTTGATATAATCGTGAGACAGGCTGAAAGAAGCAAGGTTAAGCTTGCTTTGATGAACAGCTTTAAGACGCATGACGACACTGTCGAAGCTCTCCGGAAAATGAAATTACAGGAATTTCCGATTTTGTTTCTTCAGAATAAATACCCCAAGATCCTGCGGGAGGGATTTGGCCCTGCAATCTGGCCTGAAAACATTAAACTGGAATGGAATCCGCCGGGACATGGAGATATATATACAGCGCTTCATACATCGGGAATGCTTGATAAGCTCCTTGCTGAAGGGATAATCTATGCTTTCATATCAAACGCGGATAATTTGGGCGCTACTCTGGACGAGTCTGTTCTGGGCTATTTTGCTGAAATAGGATTTCCCTTTTTAATGGAGGTTGCCGAAAGAACCCCGTCTGATTTAAAGGGCGGACATATAGCAAGACACAACAACGGACGTCTTATTTTACGCGAGGCAGCCCAATGCCCAGTTAATGAACTTGATGCCTTCAGGGATACAAGTTGTTACAGGTTTTTCAATACAAACAACATCTGGATAAACCTTGGCTATTTAAAGGATCTTATTAAAAAACACGGATCAGTTTATCTGCCTTTGATTCTGAATCCGAAGACATTGGATCCAAGAGATGAAGAAAGTCCCAGAGTATATCATATAGAAACAGCGATGGGAGCAGCTATTTCTCTTTTTGACGGAGCAACTGCGGTAAGGGTTCCGAGAACCAGGTTTTTTCCGGTTAAAAAATGCAGCGACCTGCTTGCAGTCCGTTCGGATTGCTATCTGGTTAAAGATGAAAAACTGGTTCTTAATCCCGAAAGAAAGTATCCGTCGATACGCATAAACCTCGATAACAGTTTTTACAGCAGGATAGATCAGTTTAATGATAGATTCAGGGAAGGCATTCCTTCTTTGGTCAAGTGTGAATCCCTGACAATATACGGAGATGTTTTTTTTGAAAAGAATGTCAAAATTGAAGGAAACATTGTCATTGCAAACAGAGGGAATTCCAAGGCAATCATAAAAAAACATTCGGTTATAGACGGCGATATAACGTTTTAATAAGTAAGAGATTATTTGGCTCCTCGCTAAAATGTATGGGTAACCCGGCTTGGAATATGATAGAGATCCG
>CAYVMK010000407.1:0-2695 GCA_964452445.1 uncultured Desulfonema sp.
CTCCCACATTTTGACCAACGTAAGAAACTATTTTTCTGATTGCAACCAGCGACTTTGCGAGTTCTAATATTTCAGTAGGAGATTTGTCTCTGCGACAATATGCCGAGTAACCATCTTCGCCCCGGATAGAAAAGTGTTCAATAGCATTGCCGCCGGTATTGTTATATTGACTGGTCATTCCAAACAAATTGGAAGATAACTCAATGCAAAGACGCAGAGAACGCTCGGTTAACAACCACCAAACAGGAAAATAAACAAGGCCCCGTCTCCGGGTATAGATTTATTACTTATGCCACGGCAACTTGGCATCCGGATTTTTCCAGAAATTGGCCAGATTAACAGAGATAACCGCTCCACCAACAAAAAAGGCAATCCATTGGATTACATCATTTCCGTCATTTTTAACGAAATACCACAGAGCCCATGCAATAATAAAATTTAAAATTCCCCACAACACGTTCACTTCAGGGCTTGTCTTCTGAGCAAAGGGAGTCATGTGAACCTGCCCGGTAATTCCTTTTACCAAGTGCGGGATACCATTAAAAACAAATACACCGATTAAGAAAAAGATAACTATCGTAAGAATCATTTTTTACCTCCTTTTGGCAAAATGATAAGAATTTGCTTTTCACGTCTTCACGTATCGCATTAATCGGCTCGTATGTCAAGCTTAAGCAGGCACGCCTGCCATTCAAAGTTGCGATATTCATTTCAGGTATATCATTAATAAAATTTTTCCAATCTGTTGCCGAAGCAAAGTCTATTCCGGAATAGTAGTCTTTAAGATGTCAGCCTGAATGCGAACTGGAATAAGTCGTCACAGATTGATATTGGAGTATTTTCTGTAAGGTCTTACTACGGTTTTGTTGGCCAACAAATCGAGTGAACGGTTAATGTATTTTCTGGTGTCTCTGGGCATAATTACATCGTCAATATAACCTCGTTTTGCGCCCTCATAAGGGTTTTCAAATTCCTTTTCATACTGTTTAATGCGCTCTATTTTTACCTGCTCCGGGTCACCCGCAATTTTTATTTCCCTGGCGAATATTATGCTGGCGGCTGTTGCACCTCCAACGATGCTGACTCTGGCGTTGGGCCATGCATATACAAAGTCAGCTCCGGTATCCTTACAGCACATTCCTGTATAGGCGCCTGCATATGATTTTCTTATAATTACAGTAATTTTAGGTACGGTTGCTTCTATATATGAATAAAGCATTTTGGCTCCATGTCTTAAAATGCCGCGCCATTCCTGATCGGATCCTATTAGATAGCCCGGTGTGTCATGCAGGTTAATTAAAGGTATATTAAAAAGGTCACAAAACCTTATGAATCTTGCTACTTTATCAGAGACATCACAATCTAAAACACCCGCTTTCCATTTTGGCTGGTTTGCTATAATGCCTGCCGGGCGACCGTGAAAACGGCCGAAACCGATTACAACATTTTTTGCAAAATTTTCAAATATCTCGAAAAAATCGCCATTATCAACTATGCTGTTTATAATTTTTTTTATATCAAATGCTCTGAACGCTTGTTCAGGAGCTACGGTATCGAGAGCTTCATCTGTTCTTTCAGGATCATCGTTGGTTTCAATGACAGGCGGTTTTTCCTTGTTGTTTGACGGCATAAAGCTCAACAGCCTTTTGGCTTTATCCATGGCATCCTTATCATCATCAGCAGCTAAATGGGTCTGGCCGGATGTTGTTGCATGGACTTCAATTCCGCAAAGATCTTTAAGACTGATTTCTTCTCCAAGCTGGGTCTTGACAAATGCAGGGCTGGCAATGCCCATAAAACCGGTATTTTTGCATTGGATAAGAAAATCCTGCATGATAGGGTGATATGCCTGACCACCAAGACAGGGCCCCATGATAAGCGCTATCTGGGGTATAATGCCGGATGCGAGTATCTGGGCATTAAAAAGCCATGCGTAGCTCTGCAAAGTGTCTATCCCCTCCTGAAGCCTTGCTCCGCCGGAGTCGTTTAATCCGACAAACGGAATCCCCATATCTTTTGCCATTGTAATGGCCTGGGAAAATTTTTTGCCGTGGTATTCCCCAAAGGTTCCTGCCATTGTGGTGTAATCTTCGGCAGCAGACATCACAAGCCTTCCATTAACCTTTCCAAAACCGATTACAACAGCTTCTGCAGGAATCTCTTTTTTATCCAGTCCGAATGCGGTGGTTCTATGCTGCACATAAAGACCAGTTTCAGTAAATTCACCGTTGTCAAAAAGATAAGCCATGCGCTCTCTTGCTGTAAGTTTACCGCTGTCATGTTGATTCTTTACAGCCTTTTCGCCGCCCATCTGAAGAACTTTGTTTCTCTTCTCATGGTATTCTTTGTAAATAGTTTCATAACCTCTAAGTTCCTGTTTTATGCTCATTTCTATTCTCCTCATTTGATATTTAAAATTCTAAAAGTCATAATTTATTCCAAGTTGCTTTCAAAACGACATTCCAGCAAGCATTCAGCTCCGCGAAAGCAAGCGAGCAGCGATGAGACTGTACTTTAGTGCGTCGAAAATTCTCTTTGTCAGAAAATAAATTCCTTTTCAAGCTGTTGCATCAACCCTTGCCTCTCTTGACATCTCATCCGATATCATAAGGCCATAAGTTTGTAAACTTCAGATGTAATGGGGTGTTCCTCATATCTACACATATCAAAACCCCCACCAAACACACCCAACACA
>CAYVMK010000408.1:0-2692 GCA_964452445.1 uncultured Desulfonema sp.
GCTGTGAAGTATGATGAGCTGATGGAGCCGTATATGGAAAAATCGATCGCAAAGGGTGAAATAGATTATGCCGGCGCGGTTGAACTCTTTGAGGCCCATCGACTCAAGTTTATTGAAAAGGGTCGCTGGCAGATGCGGTATATCCGGGAAGGGACATCCGGCTCCAATGAGTTGTTTATCATTACCATCGGCGGTGTGCGGCCTGATGGTACGGATGCCTGCAGCGATGCTACGGACGCTATTTTAGATGCTGCTTATAATATCAGGACGGCTGAGCCATCATTTGTGTTCCGGTGGCATCCGGCTGCCAGGGTCAGGACCGTAAAAAAGGTTTACAACTGCATCAGAACCGGTCTGGGTTATCCCTCGATCAAAAATGATGCCGTTAATATAGCCTCTTTGCTTGCGCATGGCTGCATGCTTGAAGAAGCCCGCCACTGGGCGGTTATTTTGTGCATGTCGGCCCATCCGGTGGGCAATAAAGGCCAGCATGTGCGAAGTGTGCAGGGTATCTACCCGGCCAAGCTGGTGGAGCTGGTATTGTATGACGGAGAGGATCCCTCGTTTTCCGGGATGCGGATCCAGCCGAAAAATTCCGAGTTTGATCCTCCCATGAAGAATATCGGGGATGTCAAGTCTGTGGATGAAATTATTGAAATGTTCCGCCAGCGGATGAACCGGGTGGCGCATATTCAGTGGACTACCCACAATTATAACAGGTATCTCAAATCCCGGTTTTATCAGCAACCTTTGCTTTCGGTAACTTTTGACGCGTGTATTGAGCGCGGTCAGGATTGCGGCGCTTTTGATGAGATTCCCGATTACTGGGGAGGAGCTGTATCAGGCTTGGATGTTGGGGATGCCCTGGCCGGGATTCAAAAATGGGTTTTTGACGAAAAGAAGTACACCATGAAGCAGGTTGTTAATGCCTGCCGGGAAAACTGGGAAGGCTATGAAGAGATGCGCAAAGAGTTCCTGGCGGCCCCTAAGTTTGGCAATGATGATGACTATGTTGATGAGATAGTAAAAAGATTGTATAAGATGTATGCCCATTATGCTGATGATGTTAAAACTTTCACCGGCGGCCGGGCATGGAACCTGCCCCAGTCGATCACCACTTATGCCACTTTCGGGCCCCGCACCGGCGCATTGCCTAACGGGCGCTGCCTTGGCGATCCTCTGGCAGATGGCGGTATTTCTCCCTGGCTGGGCTGCGACAAAAAGGGGCCTACGGCTGTGCTGAATTCGGTTGCCAAGGTTGACAATCAGGAGCTCAAGGGGTTACTGCTGAACATGCGATTAGATCCCAACACTTTTGAAGGGGAAAAGGGTTTTTGGAACTGGTACAATTTCATGCAGGTATGGGAAAAGCAAGGCATTGACCACATTCAGTTTAACTGTACCGATAGCAAAGTATTGCGTTCAGCCCAGAAGGAACCTGACCGGCATGAAGATGTGATCGTGAGGATTGCCGGCTATAGCGCCAGGTTTATCGATTGCACACGGTATGTCCAGGACAGCATTATTGCCAGAAATCCGCATTCCTGCGGGTAACTGAGGTTGCAAAAACTCCGCGAAGGCACGGGAAATTTTGCAGCCATACCATTATTTAAAAAAGGAGGATGTAAGGTGGAAGAAAAGCCAAGAAAATGCAAATGGTGCAAGTGGTTCAATCCTTCACAGGCATGGAATCCTCGCGAGGGTGAGTGTAAAAAACCGGCTGGCGATGTTAAGATGCAAACAGATGAGTTTAAAGCGGGAAGATATCCCAGCAAGCTGATCCTGGATCAAAATGAGGCCAAAAAGTGTGCTGATTTTACCCCGGTTACAGGTGAGAAAGAACAGGAACACGTGCAAATTTAAGCCGAAAATAGCGCCCGACACTAACAATAATAAATATTGCTTCGTAGATTTGATATAGCGATTAAAAAAAAGGAGGACTATAATGCCACAGATGACGAAAGAAATTATGGATGTGTTTAATGATCCTAAGGCCATTAAACTTTTGGCGACCGTTGATGAAAACGGAGTTCCGAACAATGTGCCTGTCTTCTCGCTATGCTGTGTGGATAAGGAAACCTTGGCCTGTGCCGATATATATATGGCCAAAACCAAGAAGAATTTAAAGGCTACCAAAAAAGTAGCAGCCGTTGCTTTCAAAATATCAGAAAAGCCGGGGGTTGCGCCGTCGGGGTTCCAGGTAAAAGGCACCTTCCAGGAATTTCAGAAAGAAGGTCCGGTCTATGACAAGCTGAATAAGGCAATCCAAACTGCTATGGGAAGAGGAATTCGCGGAGCAGTCATAATCAAGGTACAAGAAGGACACAGTGTTACTCCGGGCACTGGCGGCTTCCAGATTTTCTAAGTCCGGTGGCGGCCTTTCCGGCGCCGAACATGCGGTCTGCACCATGCATTTGCTTGTTAAGGACTGGTAGAATGTTAAGAGGCGCGAGGCAGGGATGAGTTTTAGTCCTGGATCTGGCGTCGGTTTTAAGAGTTAAATATGATGAACTCGTAAAAAGTTGTAAATCGGACGGCTTTTGACGAAGCCGTCAATAAATTTTTTAACAAAGGAGGGTTATTATGGAGGTGGTTAAAGACAGAGTAGCGCTTATCGCTGGTGTTGGTGAGATCGGTGAAGCTGTTGGCTTAAGATTCGCCAAAGGAGGGGCTAAAGTGGCTGTTGCCGATT
>CAYVMK010000409.1:0-2686 GCA_964452445.1 uncultured Desulfonema sp.
GGGCATGCCGGATAAAAATTTAATATCAATGGGAAGCAAGTCTTTTGAAGACCTGAAGAAAATAAATGAATATGGCGCAGAATACTGGAGTGCGCGGGAGATTCAGCCACTTTTAGGATATACGCAATGGAGGAGATTTGAAGACGCAATTAAGAGAGCGATAACCTCTTGTAAACAATCAGGGAATACATCTGAAAACCATTTTGCCGGCGCCGGCAAAATGGTTGATCTTGGATCAGGTAGCGTGCGTGAAATACTTGATTATAACCTATCCCGGTTTGCATGTTATTTGATTGCTCAGAACGGTGATCCTCGCAAACCCGAAATCGCCAATGCTCAAAAATATTTTGCAATTCAGGCCCGCAGGCAGGAAATATCGGATGCTGTTGCTGCTGATGTGGAACGGCTGGAACTTCGCAAACAGACTGCCGAAGAATTTAAAGCTCTGTCCGGCGCAGCGCGGGAAGCCGGAGTTCATGACAAGATGTTCGGCATTTTCCATGATGCAGGATATAAAGGAATGTACGGCGGCATGGGACGTGACGCTATCAAGCGATTTAAAGGGATACCCGAAAAAGAAAGTCTGCTGGATAGAATGAATACAACCGAACTTGCCGCAAATCAATTTCGCATGACTCAGACACGTGACAAGCTGGCGCGTGAACGGATAAAGGATCAACAGGCTGCCATACGAACCCATGAAAATGTCGGTAAGGAGGTCAGAGATGCCATCAAGCGTATCGGAGGAACATCTCCTGAGCATTTTGGCCTCCTGCCGAACATATAAAGCTTGTAGAAAAAAGGGTTAAGAACGTACCTCCAAAGCTGAAACTGGATGAAAAAGACGCCAAAGGACTGATCGGGCGTTCTGAAGAGGAATGAGGAAAAGCAAATATTCACTGTGCAAGAGCACCATCAAAGCTATTCGATATCAACTACTCCTTCCTGACAATGTCGATCAATTTATCCGGAATATTGCGCGCTGTTTTACGGGTGATGAACGGTGGGTTTTCAGTTTTTGTATTGAAAAGTCGTTTAACATGGTGGTAACATCCTTAAGCTAAAGAAGCCAGAAGTCAGGAGTCAGAAGTCAGAAAGATTATTTAGGATAATAATTGGAAATTACAAAGAAATATTATCGGGTTGAACGGAAGAACATATCTTTCCTGAAATTTATATTTGAAGGATACGACGGGATTGCTGTTATTACTACGGTTGACCGCCCCAAAGGAATCGTTATGTTCCGGATTCCGCCGGGATGTGAAAATGATGTTGACGTGGTTTTGCAGGATCTTGGGAAAAAGATGATGATTGAAGCATATGTTCCGGATGTTAAGAATTTATGAATACAAAGTACCTTTATATTAATACTATCGGTTGCCAGATGAATGTTTATGATTCGGAGCAGATGGTAAGGCGTTTAAAGCCTCTGGGATATGAAATATCTCAGTCTATAGAGGAGGCCGATATTATTATTGTGAATACCTGCGCCATAAGGGAAAAAGCCGAGCAGAAAGCCTTCAGCTTTTTAGGCCGCCTTACCGCCCTGAAAAGAAAAAAGCCTGAACTGATAATCTGTGTGGGCGGTTGTGTGGCTCAGCAGGAAGGCCGGAAGATTCTTGAGCGGGTTCCTAGTGTGGATCTTGTTTTCGGGACACATGCTTTAAACAGGTTGCCTGAACATATACTGAAAATCTCGTTAAAAAGATGCAGAATATCCGATGTTGAGATGACTCAGGAGATCATGGAATTTTCACCCGGCATCAAGTCCGTGGTTAACGGTAATATTACAAGATTTGTAACTATTATGCGGGGGTGTGACAATTACTGCACTTATTGCGTGGTCCCTCATGTAAGGGGTCCTGAGATAAGCAGGCGGCCGGAGAGTGTCATAGAGGAGATCAGGCAGCTCGTTAAGTCAGGTGTGCAGGAAGTTACGCTTCTGGGCCAGAACGTAAACAGCTACGGGATAAAAGAAGGGCTTTGTTCTTTCCCGGAGCTTCTTAAACTTGTGAATGAGATCGAAGGCCTTTTCAGAATCCGCTTTACGACCTCTCATCCGAAAGATCTTTCCGGAGAGCTCATATCCGCTTTTGCGGGTCTTGAAAAACTTTGCAGCCATATTCACCTGCCTGTCCAGTCGGGATCCAACAGTGTTTTAAAGAGGATGAACCGGAAATATACAAGAGATCTGTATCTTGAAAAAATTGACAGGCTCCGGAAAATATCGCGTGATATTGCAATAACATCAGATGTCATTGTCGGCTTTCCCGGAGAGACGGAGGATGATTTCAAAGCAACCCTTGATCTGGTAAAAGAGGTGGAGTTTGACAGTCTTTTTACCTTCGGGTATTCTGACAGAAAAAATGCTCAGGCCGCACGGTTTTCAGACAAGGTTCCTGATCATGAAAAAAAGAATAGACTTCGGGAACTGCTGGAATTGCAGGAATATTATACTGTAAAGAAGAACCGGGCTCTCGTGGGATCGACCGAACTGATACTTGTTGACGGATTCAGCAAAAAGCAGGGCACTGAGGACGGACAAAAGGGATTTGCCGGTGTTCATTGGACAGGTCGGACATCAACAAATAAAATCGTAAATTTTGTTGATGAAAATTTTCTTTCAGGCGATAGTGCTCTTATCGGTAAAAGAATCGATGTTACGATAGAAAAAGCATTTTCGCAT
>CAYVMK010000410.1:0-2680 GCA_964452445.1 uncultured Desulfonema sp.
TGTGTTGGGTGTGTTTGGTTTGTTGTTTGCGGGGTGTGCACCGGAAGCTGCCCTGTTGCAAGGGTCTTCCCTGATTTTTCACCGAGGCAGATTGTCGAGCGCTCACTATATGAACTGGAAGAGCCCTCTGACGAAACCATATGGAGCTGCCTGACATGCGCGCAGTGCAGCGTCCGTTGTCCTGCGGGCATTGATTTTCCTGAATTTATCCGCCTTATGCGTGACGAGGCTCATTCCAAGGGTTATGACGGCGTCCCCGCCCACAACGGCATGCTCCAGACAATATCCAACATCCAGGCCAAGGGAATCACCCAGAATCGCATTTCCTGGATCGGGGACTTGAAGACCAAGGAGACTGGCGATGTCTTATATTTTGTCGGATGCAGACCCTACTACGATGTTATTTTTAAAGGCGTAGACGCAGGATCCATTCAAGGGGCGCAGAATGTCGTGAAAATGCTTAATGCCTGCGGCGTTGAACCGGTGGTCAGCAATGACGAGAGATGTTGCGGACACGATGCCCTTTGGAACGGCAATGAAGAAAAGTTTAAAACGCTCGCCCGGATGAATTTGGATGTAATACGCGCATCCGGCGCAAAGCAAGTGGTCTTCAGTTGCCCCGAGGGCTATCACACCTTTAAAAATTACTATCCGAAATATTTTGGAGAACTGGGTTTTGAGCCCGTTCATATACTGGATTTTCTGGCTGATAAGGTCAAGGATGGCGCCATTGGGTTTAATCAATCCAGTGAGATCGTCACGTATCATGATCCCTGCCGGCTGGGGAGGCTTGCAGGCATATATGACAGCCCCAGGAGCCTCATTCAGTCTATTCCTGGGCTTGAATTGAGAGAAATGCCCAGGGCCAGGGAAAACGGGGTATGCTGCGGGACCACGGGCTGGATGAACTGCTCCAGCTGTTCCAAAGAGATCCAGATGCAGCGCCTTGATGAGGCGGCCAAGACCGGGGCCGGGACAGTTGTAACGGCATGCCCCAAGTGTCAGATCCATTTTACCTGCACCAAGGCTGCCTTTGATCTGGGTATTGAGATCACGGATCTTTATGATCTGTTGGCTAGGAATATGAAGGCCGCATGAACCGGGCCTTAACCCATATCCATAGGGGACTTTAGAATTATGACAAAAGACATACTTGTTATCGGAGGAGGCATCGCGGGGATACAGTCATCACTGGATCTTGCAGAGATGGGCGTCAAGGTCCATCTGGTGGAGAAACTGCCCAGCATCGGCGGAAAGATGGCCCAGCTGGACAAGACCTTTCCCACCAATGACTGCGCCATCTGAATCCTCTCGCCCAAGATGCTGGATGTCGGTCGACATCCCAACATTGATCTCTTGGCCTATAGCGAAATAGAAAAGGTTGAAGGCGAGGTCGGGAACTTCAAGGTCACGGTCCGCAGAAAGGCCCGTTATGTAGAAGAAGACAAATGCACCGGCTGCGGGGCCTGCAAGGAAAAATGCCCTACCGTAGTGCCTGACGCCTTCAATGAGAATCTGGGGGAACGTAAGGCCATATACAGCTGGTTTGCCCAGGGCATCCCCTCCACCCATACCATTGACCCCAACTATTGCCGTCAACTCCAGGGCAAAAAATGCGGCGTCTGCGCCAAGACCTGCCAGGCAGGGGCCATCAATTTTGAACAGAAGGACAGGATCGTAGAGCTTAATGTGGCCGCCATTATCGTGGCCGCAGGCTATGATGTGTTTGATCCGTCACGGATCCCCGAATACCGTTACGGGAAGCTTCCCAACGTGGTCACGGCCATCGAGTTTGAAAGGCTTTTGAGCGCAAGCGGACCCACTGCCGGTCACCTGGACAGGCCCTCTGACCGGGCCATGGAAGCAGAGATCGAGGCCCTTGAAAAGAAGTCCTCAAAATCCCGGAAGGTGATCGCAAAATTTGAAGAGCAATTCAAACAATCCTCCGCCGATTTCTACGCAGGGTTTTGCAAGGGTGAAAACAAGGATGATGAAGAACGCAAAAAATGGGCGGAAAAATATGCGGAACACCTGACAATCGTTGAACCTCTTGAGGCGCTTAAAAAGAGGGCCGAGGGTTTTACCTCTGCAAAAAGGCTTGCCTTTATCCAGTGTGTGGGTTCGAGGGATTTCAGGTTTTATCCGTTCTGCTCCGGCTACTGCTGCATGCATTCCATCAAAGAGGCGATAATCGCCCACGAGCATGGGCCGGAAACCACTTCGACCATATTCGGCATGGATATCCGCGCGATCGGAAAGGGCTTTGAGGAATACAAGATACGCGGCGGCAATCATTCAAACATCACCTATGTGCGCGGTCGTGTGGCGGAGATCCAGGATGGGCCTGATAACAACCCGGTGGTAATCTACGAAGACACAAAAGAGCAGAGGGTCAAGAGCCAGGAATTCGACATGGTCATTCTGGCCACGGCCTGTGCGCCTACAAAGGGCATATACGAGCTGGTCAACATATTGGGAATTGAGCTTGATTCCTATGACTTTGTAAAGACCAGTCCTCTTTCTCCGGTTGATACCACCAAGCCGGGTATATTCGTTTGCGGCTGCGCGGGTTCGCCCATGGATGTGCCGGAATCGGTTGCTCAGGCCTCAAGCGCTGCCGAGCGGGCGGCCGAAGTCGCCTTTGACGCAGATTCAGGAAAGGAGAAAGCCGTTGCCTAAC
>CAYVMK010000411.1:0-2677 GCA_964452445.1 uncultured Desulfonema sp.
TAAAATCTCTAAAATCTGCGTTCATCTGCGGCCAAAATGCAAATTCCTATACTATGGACTTATGTGTTTCCGGATCATAAAACTTCGGATGCCTGCCTTTGCTGGATATATATAATATACCGTATTTAATGAGTATCTTTATAACTTTTCTCAACTCTAACGGCTTAGGCATAATTTATTCCGGCGGTCGATTGCCAGAGGTTATCATTGCGAACGGAACTCAATGATTTCTTTATGGACATTTTAATATTTTTTATCGACTGGCGAGTTTCAAGCTCATTATACATCCGCCAGAACTTGCTGTGTGCCGAATCAAAAATTGTATCAATTGCATCGTTTTCAACCGCCGATAAAATATATTCTTTTAACGAAACTGCCAGCGCCCTTAAAGCGTCTTCCTCATCTTTGCCATGACTGGAAACCGTAAAATCCAAACACCGCGCAACCACAACGTCATCCTCTTTAGTAAATAATATATGCAGCGCTGCGCTTTCCCATAAATTTCCTATGTTAAATTTTACCCTTCCGGCTTTGATGCCTTTCACTGAATCCTCCAATTCTTAAAAATAATTCTGAAAAAACTTTTCTGACAGGATTTACAGGATTAACATGATTATTTGTCAGATCCTTCGTGCTCTTCGTGGTTTCAAAATCTTATGTTTCTGGTCTCTGGCCTCTGGTTTGTTGTTTAATAGCCTGAAGGTTTTTAGACTGAAGACTTTTAGTAACTTCAGCCTTCAGCCTATCTACCTAAAGCCTTACTTCTTTTCCCTTTGTGCCTTTGTGCCTCTGCCCCTTTGCCCCTTTCTTTTCCTATTCACCATTCGATGTTCGATGTTCGACGTTCGATGTTCTCACATCTCACTTTGTGCCTTTGTGCCTGCAGCAGGTCCGCCTATTTACATCCTTCGTGCTCTTCGTGTTCTTCGTGGTAAAAAAGCTTTGGTATCTGCCTTATGTCTTTTCCTTCCACCTCATATTCTTTCCTTCTTCCAGGTTTATTTCAACGACTTCCTTCAGGTTCTTCTTTGCCTGTTCCACGGTTTCCCCGCACGAAGCTATATCAAGTTCAGGGCAGTATGATACATACATACCACCTTCTTTCCACAATTCTTCAGTAAGTTTTATCCGCATTTTGCTGTCTCTTTATGATTTAAAATACACAACAGTTACTTGCTTTTGATTTATAGTTTTTCCGCCGCAGGTCCGTCAATCTTTATGGCTGGATTTTCTTTGCCACCAAGTCACGAAGTCACTAAATATATTCTTTGTGTCTATATGCTTTTGACTCTAGCTTTCCCATCTTTGCCCCTTTGCCCCTTTCTTTTATTTTTCGAAAACATCTGCGGGCAGATCTAATTTATATCGGTCACTCTCCATGCCCTTGATGTTCGGCCCTCCTCTGCCTCTTAATAATTGCAGTCAGATCGCGGAGAGCCTCATTAACCGAGTTGTGGTCGGGAAAATACTCAGCCACGTCGGGATCAATGACTACGACGTTAGCGCCCTCCGCATACCGTTTCGCATATTTGCCTCGGACTCCGCCAGTGAAGTCATACTCCTCCAGCATGTCCGGATCATTCTTCATTCTCTTCATACCTGAATCTCTCCTTGCTTGTAGCCAACCTGGCGCTGATAATACGGATCCGCTCACCCCTTTCCATGTGAACGATAACCAACAGGCGACCTCTTAGGGATTGCCCAATCAGCAAAAGGCGTTCCTCGCCCCTGGAGTACAGTGGGTCGTTTATCGTTCTCGACAACGGGTCTCGAAACGCCGTGCTCGCTTCGTCGAATGAAACACCATGGGTTTTGATGTTTCGCAGCGCCTTGTTCGGGTCCCATTCAAACAATAGCCCCATAAGATTTCAAACTTTATCCTTTATAGAAGCCGAACAGGCGCCCCTGTGCCTTTGACCCTATTAGTTTCTGGTCTCTCCGCCATAAAGATTGGCGGATCTACGATGGCTTATGGTTTCCCGCCGCAGGCGGATTATTTTATATTCTTCGTGTCCTTCGTGCTCTTCGTGGTTAAAAGCTTTAGTTTCTGGTTTGTTGTTTCTCTTAGCCACTAAGTCACGAAGTCACTAAGTATTTTTTCGTGTCTTTGTGTCTTCGTGGTTAAATAATTAACTGTTTCTGGTATCCCGCCGCAGGCGGATTATTTTATATTCTTCGTGTCCTTCGTGCTCTTCGTGGTTCAAAATCCCACTTTGTGCCTTTGCCCCTATGTGCCTTTGCCCCTTGCTCTTCCTATTCACCATTCGATGTTCGACGTTCGACGTTCTCACATCTCACTTTGTGCCTTTGTGCCTCTGCCCCTTTGAACCTTGCTCTTCTGCCCCTTGCACTTTCCATCTTGCCTCAATGGTATCCGCAGACAAATCAGCGCCACAATCCCATTCGACAAAGTACCCGCCATTGACAACCTTCATAAATTCGCTGTGGTCTCGAAGGTCTTCAAACGCCTCATATCCCAGATATGGACTGACATCAAAACTGCCGACGCGACCGTCGTCTGCAACGATGGACAACACCCAATTGGGTTGTGGACGGAGTTCCGCAATTTTCATTGGTCAAGTCCTTTGATTGGAAATGGTTTCTTGCCGTTTAGCGATCCGCCAAGAATTGAGTATACGGCTACTTGTCCTTGGTAATCGGCATGTATGTGTGGCAC
>CAYVMK010000412.1:0-2674 GCA_964452445.1 uncultured Desulfonema sp.
ATTTGTTAAAGTAATCTAGGTAATCACGAAGAGACATGCTTAATGCTCTTTAAAGTATTTAATCGCTCGATCAGACGCTTTGAGAGCTTATATTCACCAGCCCATTCGACATATTCAATATCTTTCCCTTTTAGATCTTCCGCGCTCCATTCGTTTATAAATTTTTCAGATGATATCCGATACTTTTTTTCAAATTTTGAAAGCCGTTTATTCGCAAGTTTCATGCTGTATTTCAACCTTAACGATTCAGTTTGCAATACCTCGGTCAATATTGCGACGGCTTTGTCTGGTGAATTGCTTTTAAGCACAATATCAGGCATTTTTCCTCCTTCTACCTGTTTCTTCAATTTTTACACTTCCTGTTGTGATAGCGCAAAATTTGTTTAACAGAAATTTATTGTAATTGTATTAATATACCGAATATTCATTAATAACAACTCATTTTTCAGGCGACTCAGTGGGATGCCCATTTTAAAAAAGCATTAAGGGGAGCGAACTGGGGGGACATGGGCGGTTCTCCGGGACGTCCATGCATTCATGCGTTTCCCTCATTTTGCCGATTGCCTTGTTTTCCGTATCTTGCCTGTTTCTCTTTCACCCGGTACAGCGGGAGGTGGGCCAAACAGTCAACAATACGTTGCGCGGCTTTTCCATCCCCGTAAGGATTATGCGCCCGTGACATGACTTCGTAGGCCTCTATACTATCCAAGAGGCGCTCTGCTTCTGAGCAGATCAGTGCGGGATCGGTCCCCACGAGCTTCACCGTTCCCGCATCCACCGCCTCCGATCTTTCCGTCGTCTCCCTCATCACGAGTACGGGCTTGCCCAAAGACGGTGCTTCTTCCTGAACACCGCCGGAGTCCGTAAGAATCAGGTAAGATCGGTTCATCAAATAGACAAAGGAGAGGTAATCCAGTGGTTCGATCATGTGAATCCGGGGGCTGCCGCCCAGCATGCGTTTTACCGGCTCCTGGACATGGGGATTCAGGTGCACGGGGTAGACAATCTGAACATCATCGCGGTCGCCAAGCGTTTTGAGCGCCTGGCAGATCCGTTCAAACCCGTCGCCAAAGTTTTCCCGGCGATGTCCGGTCACTAAAATGAGCTTGTGCTCATTTAAGTTATCAGTTTTGAATTTTGAATTTTGAGTTAAAGGTAACTGGTGAAAGATACCCTTGAGTCCGGGGTAACGGGTAATGAGGTCCTGGGTGATTTCAACTTCAAGACCTCCTGCCTTGATCTTTTGCAGGGCCAGGAAAAGAGCATCAATAACCGTGTTGCCGGTAACATGGATGATGTCGTCGGGGATCCCTTCATGGAGCAGGTTTTGCCGGCTTGTCTCCGTGGGGGCGAAGTGAATGGCGGCCAGGTGCGAAGTAAGCAACCGATTGGCCTCTTCCGGCCAGGGCGAATAAAGGTTGTGCGTGCGCAAACCGGCTTCCACGTGTCCAATGGGAATCCGATTGTAAAAGGCCGCCAGAGCCGCACAGAATACCGTGGTCGTGTCTCCCTGGACCATAACCATATCCGGTTGATCTTCGGTAAAATAGCGATCCAGAGATTCAATAGCCTGGGAGGTTAAGCCGGCCAAGGTCTGGTCGGTCTGCATCAGGTTCAGGTCAACATCCGGGACAATCCTGAATACCTGAAGAACCTGATCGAGCATTTCCCGGTGTTGGGCCGTAACACATACCCGGCAGTCAAAACGGGCATCGGCTTTCAAAGCCAGAATAACCGGCGCCAGCTTTATAGCCTCCGGCCTAGTGCCGAAAACGATTGTAATCTTTTTCTTTGACATCAAACTGTTATGAATCCTTGTTTAATTCTGGCAGATTTCCGATTTTCATGGTTTCTGAGCAAATGACTGGGGTCTGGTTTTTAAATTTAGCGTTTTGCAGGGGTGGGGGAAAACTTTTTAAATCGACCACAAACTGATTTTTTCGATATAGATGAAATCTTTCGTATTTCCTGTGTAAAGCTGGAGATCACGGCTTATTGAAGTTGCGGCAATTAAGGCATCCGGTATCTGCAGCCCGTGGCTTTTTGCGTATCGTTCAATGAGTTCTGAGGCCGCAACGGAGATTGCTTCGTCTATTTGAAATATTCGAATAGATGACAGATGATGTTTGATCTTCTTTAGTTCGGCCTTGTGCAAAGCACCATAATAAAGCTCCATTACCGTGACAACGCTGACGGCTATCCGCTCCAAACCGATTTTCTCTATTGTTTGAATGACAACAGGATTCTTTTTCAGAGCTTCAATGATGACGTTCGTGTCACATAGAATCATAGGTGCATTACCGCCATGCTTTTTGCCTGATATCCGCAAGCGAGATATCTCGATTTTCCCATATACCAAATAACTTCCTCAAATCGCCATGTCTCAATAGTCCTGAAGCTCCTTTTTCTTCTCTTTCAACTTCGATGAAATTAATTTCGTTCAATACGCTCATCAGCGCATTTAATTTTGCGTCATCTTTTACGTGAATAACTAACCTTTGCATGGCCACCTCCCTTAAGTTCTGGTTCCTATCATAAACAAAGATCTGCACAAAGTCAACGCGAGTTCTCCGGGACGTCCATAAATAAGTAAATAAGGAATAAAAGTGTTATTCATCCAAGCTGAAGAGTACCGTATTTTACCAAAAAAATAAATCAAGCGGTAAGTCTCAAT
>CAYVMK010000413.1:0-2674 GCA_964452445.1 uncultured Desulfonema sp.
ATTCCTCAAGATTCGCGCGCCTTGCATAATGAGCTTTTTACTTTGCCGTCTGAATCATGACTTTTTGCGAAACCGTCAAAAACTTGCTATTTTTATTAATAAATCCATTATGTGTCAAAGCAATTAAAATCCGTACATCGTACTTCGTACATCGCTTTCCGCCCTTCGATATTCGATGTCCTATATTCGATATTCGGCTTTCGCCTCACGCCTTTTCCTTCACATCCGATTTTCTGATGTAAACCGGCGCTAACATTCCAGCATCTTCCATATCATTATCTTCAAATTTTTTCATGCCCATAAATGCAACGGTCGAAGCCTTTATAATATTAAAAGCATCGGGCAAAAAATGGGCATAACCGCCAATTTTGTCTTCGATAATCTTTCTGTATGCGTGCGCACCGTCGCCGGTAAAGAGGCAGGGCTCATTTATACCCTCTACTGCTTTTTCCGGAAGGAAATTCTCCTCTTTCGATTCCTTTTTAACAATACTGCCGATATACCTGTAGCGCGAAGAGTAAACCTCTCCTTTTCTTGCATCTATCATGGCGCAGATCAGATATGAGGTTCCGGGTACCTGGGCGGCTAGCGCGTCAAGTGTCGATATACCGGCAACAGGCTTTCCGGTTGCTGCGGCAAGCCCCTTTACGGAACTTATCCCTATCCTGAGGCCGGTAAAACTTCCCGGCCCTTTTGTCACAGAAAATCCATCCATATCAAATGGTTTGAGGCGGGAGATTTCAAACGCCCTTTTTATCATATCCATCAAGCGCTTCGAATGCGTTTCTCCGGCTTCATTTATCAACTCGGCAAGGAGAGTCTCCTTATCGGCGATTGCAACGCCGCAGCTTCCTGCAGAGGTATCAACAGCAAGTATCTTCATAATAAACAGCTCGAGTGCAGAAGGATCAAGGTGTTATGTGTTATATAAGAACAGCTTTTCACTATTCACTCCGCTTCAGGCGGATTAACTGTCCGCTTTGTGCCTCTGTGCCTTTGAACCTTGCTTTTCACTCTCATTCCTACTTCTTCTCCTTAACGGCAAATCCTTCAACGGCAATCTGAAGAACTTCTTTCATCTGGCTTACAGGAATAAATTTGATTTTCCGTTTTACGTTTGCCGGTATCTCTGCAAGATCTTTTTTGTTTTTTTCAGGTATTATTATTATTTTGATTCCGGCTCTCAATGCGCCCAGCGCTTTTTCCTTGAGCCCTCCGATCGGAAGAATCCTTCCCCTTAATGTAATTTCACCTGTCATAGCCACATATTTATTTACGGGTTTATTTATAAGAACCGAGATAAGCGCGCTTGCTATTGCTATACCTGCTGAAGGGCCGTCTTTGGGAATCGCGCCTGCAGGAACATGGATATGCACATCGGTATTTTCAAAGAAATTCTCTTTCAAACCGAAAAGGGAGAGGTTGGCTCTCGCATAGCTTACTGCCGCTCTCGCCGATTCCTGCATTACATCCCCAAGCTGTCCGGTTATTATAAGCTCACCTTTTCCGCTTATGAGAGTAGCCTCAACATAAAGGACTTCGCCGCCGACCTGTGTCCAGGCAAGACCGGTAGAAAGGCCCACCTGGCTCTCCTCTTGGTCCATTTCTGGGATAAATTTCTCAACTCCGAGATATTTCTGCAAATTCCCTTTTGAAATATGAAAAGGTCCCTTTTCGCCTTCAGCTATTTTTCTTGCAACCTTCCGGCAAATAGCGCCTATCTCCCTCTCAAGGTTTCTCAATCCGGCTTCAGATGTATATTCGGCAATGATCTGGCGCAAAGCCTCAGGGCTGATCGACATTTTTTTTGCCCTGATGCCGTTTTCCTTTGTCTGTCGGGGAAGGAGAAATGTTTCGGCGATTATTTTCTTTTCTTCCTCGGTATATCCCGAAAGATTGATTACCTCCATTCTGTCCAGAAGGGCCGATGGGATTGTGTCCGTAAGATTGGCCGTCAGGATGAACATAACCCTCGAAAGATCGAAAGCAAGGTTGAGATAATGATCGCTGAAGGCAAAGTTCTGCTCCGGATCAAGAGCCTCTAAAAGCGCTGCGGAAGGGTCCCCGCGAAAATCTGCGCCGACCTTGTCTATTTCGTCCATCATGAAGACGGGGTTGTTTGAACCGCACTGTTTCAGACCGTCCAGAATGCGTCCGGGAAGCGCGCCGATATAAGTGCGTCTGTGTCCCCTTATCTCGGCCTCATCACGTATTCCGCCTAAGGATATCCGTACAAATTTGCGTTTCATTGCCCTCGCAATAGCTTTCCCGAGAGACGTTTTCCCCACGCCGGGAGGCCCGACAAAGCATAATATCGGACCCTTCATTTTTGTGTTCAGCTTGCGAACGCTTAAGTATTCGAGTATCCGGTCCTTAATATTGTTAAGCCCGTAGTGATCGATATCAAGAATCTTTTTCGCATTCTTAATATTTATAACGTCTTTTGTCGACTTGCTCCAGGGCAGTTCAACAAGCCAGTCCAGGTATGTTCTCACAACAGAGGCTTCGGCGGAATCGGGATGCATCATTTCAAGGCGCTTTAACTGCTTCTCGGATTCCTTTTCGGCATTTTTTGACATCTTTGCGCGTTTTATCTTTTTCTTGTATTCATCCAGTTCCTGAGCTCTTTCATCATGATCGCCCAGTTCCTTGTGGATTGCTCTCATCTGCTCCC
>CAYVMK010000414.1:0-2667 GCA_964452445.1 uncultured Desulfonema sp.
GGCGGCGGATTGGAGAGCATTATTCCAGGTCTCCTATTGACAACGCTACCAATTTTTTTACCATGGATTGAGGCCTCCCGCCGCAAGCAGCGGGGAATGCGCTCGCTGTTTCGGTTCACGGACATTTTACGAGTCCATCAATCATGGTCAAAAATATAGCCGATTATCCTGATGCTTTTAAAATATCGCGGTTTCTTCGGATCGATCTCGAAATATTTCCTGAACCGGACAATGAAATTATCCACAGTTCTTGTAGTAACGGCGCCGGTATATCCCCACCCTATTTCAAGGAGTTTCCTTCGCGAAAGAGGTTTCCCCCTGTTTGCAATAAAAAGTTTCAACAGCTTCAACTCCTGTTCCGTGAGGGTGACCTTTCCGACTCTGCATATTGCCGTGGATTTTTCAAAATCGATTATATTATCCCCGAATCTGTATGCACCGGAGAACATTTTTCCAGTTCCCGCTCTTTCTTCTTTCGATGACCAGGAAGCCCTGACCAGAAGGCGTTCAACTCTTAAGAGAAACTCCTCAAGATTGAAGGGCTTCGAAAGATAGTCGTCAACACCGCAGGAAAGTCCCATTATCCTGTCATGTGCCTCTGATTTCGCCGATAGTATCAGTACCGGGATCCGCTCATCCTCAAGCCGGATATTCTGAAGAATTGATAATCCGTCAATTCCCGGGAGCATTATATCAAGCACTACGAGGTGCGGGCTCCATTCTTTCCATTCGTTAAGGCCCGAAATCCCGTCTTTTGCGGTCATGACATCATATCCCTGAAGGGAAAGATTAAGTTTAAGCCCTTCAGCTATATGAATGTCGTCTTCTATAACAAGGATTCGCTTTCCCCCGGAATTTTTCATAATGTTATCATTTAACAGAAATATAAGATGGTTACAATGGTAATATAAGAGTAAACGCCGACCCCTTACCGTTCCCTTTGCTTTCTGCAACAACTCTTCCCTTATGGATACGCGCTATGTTCTGAACAAGATGAAGGCCGAGACCGCTTCCCTTGGCAGTCATATCCTTATACTGGCCGGCCTGATAAAATTTTCTGAATATCTTCTTTATCTGGGCTTTTTCAATTCCGATCCCGTTATCTTCAAACTTCAAGCGCATACTCTGTTTATGCAAGTCAAAAGTAATGTCTATCCTGGGCGACTCTGAGCTATTATACTTAACCGCATTCGTCAGAAGGTTCATGAGAAGCATTTCAAAGAGATAGCTGTTAACCGGGTAATTAAATGATTTTTCTAAAGGGTTATGAACAGTTATTTCGCATCCCGGGAAAAGATGCCCGTTTGTTTTACAAAAAGTTCCGACAACGGCAACAAGATCGGATTCAACGAACTTGCCCTGGTAGCTTTTGCTCTCAATCCTTGCAAGGTCGAGTATGCGCCCTATATTATCGGACAGCCTGGTAACATCCTGTATCATATATCCGATATATTTGAGCTGCTCTGCGCGGGAAAGCGCGTGTTTGGAAAGAGTCTCAAGGAAAAGCTTCAAAGAAGTTACAGGGGTTTTGAGTTCATGTGTAAAATTATTTATAAAGTTCTGCTGAAGCCGGTATAACTGATAAGTCTTAAGATTATACACGAATATGGTAAATATCCCGAGGAGTATTATCCCGACAAGAAAGGATAAAACCAGAATAACTACCCATGTGCGTGATTCAAGAACAACCGACGGCTCAAGGTTAAACCGGGCAACAACGGCCTCAAGACCTGTGCTGACCTCCATATACCAGTAAATAAACAGGAAAAGCGAGGCGGCCAGAGCCAGAACGGAAAAAATAAAAACAATAATCGGATAAAACCATTTTGATTGATCCATAATATGGCAAATTACTACAACACCTTATATTTTATGTCAACGCCCGAATGTTTCGCTTTTTAAACCCTGCTTTGCCTTTGTAAAACTTTTGTAAAATTTCAGATTACTGTTTTATTTCCTGCCTTTTTTAATTATCCTTACCTTTAATACAAATTTGACGGCTTCATAAAAAGTTGTAATAGCGTAATAATTTTATAAAACCACGAAGGACACGAAGTTGAAAAGATTATAAATTCTATTTCTTTCTTCGTGCTCTTTGTGACCTTCGTGGTAAAATTTGAACCTTTTACGAATCCATCAATTATAAGACGCTATGTTAATTTTTTTCATTAAATAATCCGTCTGAATGAGGTATAAAATGAAAAACATTTTACTTGTTTATCCCGAAGTTCCGGGCAATACATACTGGAGCTTCAAGCATGCGCTTAAATTCGTGCATAAAAAAAGCTCTATGCCTCCCCTCGGACTCATTACCATAGCAGCTCTTATTCCTGGAAAATATAATCTCAGACTTATCGATATGAATACCGGACCTCTTTTAGAAAAGGACATTCTCTGGGCGGATGCCGTATTTATATCTGCAATGATCATCCAGAAAGAATCTTTTATTAAAGCCGTTTCGGCCTGCAAGCGCCTTAATGTTCCGGTTGTTGCAGGCGGCCCTTACCCGACTTCAGGTTATGATGAGATACAAGATGTAGATCACTTTGTTCTTGGAGAGGTCGAAGATACCCTGAAAATATTCCTCGACGATTATGAGAACGGGTGCGCAAAAAAAATATATCTCCCCGGAAGACGGCACACCCACACCCAAACACACCCAACACA
>CAYVMK010000415.1:0-2665 GCA_964452445.1 uncultured Desulfonema sp.
CGGATTTGAAATAAATGCCCGTATCTGCAAAGACGCTTGTTAAAATTTACAACATATCCGGTGAGAAGTCTGCACATACTTGCGGCTAAAGGCAAATCCAATAATCCCATATAGATAAAAGGGACAAAAGTCCTGACTCACATGTTTTCGAGAATGAAATCGGTGCGTCTTCTGACCGGTAAGACGGGAATTCTCATGATTTCATAACCAAGCCTTTCATAGGTTTCTTCTATAAGCCGGTCAATGAGGATGGAATCTTCTTCGTTTTCATTGCGGACTTCGTCGTGTTTTATCTGCAGCCTGTCGAATAAGAATATTTTCCTGTAGCGAATATCTGCGCTCTTTTTTTCGGGTTCTTCCGGATCAAGCCCGGCAAATCTGAAATAGGCTATGCTGTCCGGAAGAGCGCGATCAAGAAAAACAATCGCCTTGTCAGGAAGAGAAGATTCTATCTCTATTTTCCTGTAGAATATGTTGTGTTCGAATAAGGATATGTTCGCTTTTATTTCATCGAGAGTTCTTCCTTTGTTCAGCTCTTCATTTATATATGCGCGTGCCGTTTCATGGACCACCCTGTATCCAAGCTGTCCGATACGGGATATCACGGAAGTCTTTCCCGAGCAGGGCGCCCCTGTGATTACATACCAGTTTGTTATGCGCATACTCTGTATCCGAAATAAAAACTTATCTGACAGGATTTACAGGATTAACAGGATGATTTGTCAGTCCGCTCCGGAAAAGCGGCCTGAAATACGCATCCGCTTACCCACACAAAAAAGCGAAGAGCCAAAATTTAATAATGCTATTTTGATGTTTTCATGTTAGTAATCACATCATTTGATTTATGGCAACATTTAAAAGGAGTTGGGATAGAAAATGGTGACATTTGAATCGCTGTCGGCAAAAGAGGACAAAATAGCCGTAATAGGATTGGGATATGTGGGGCTTCCGCTTGCGGTGCATCTTTCAAGACATTTTTCCGTAACCGGCTATGATTCCAAGACTGAAAGAATAAATGAGCTTAAGAACTGTTGCGACAAAACACTCGAAATTACACCCGAAGAGCTTGCAAGGATAACGATAAACTATACAGCTGATCCTATGGAGCTTTCCCTTTGCAGGTTGATAATAGTCGCCGTTCCGACACCGATTGATGAATTCAAAATCCCCGATTTGACTCCTGTAAGAAATGCCTCTGTAACAGTCGGAAAATATCTGACCAGAGGCTCGGTTGTTGTCTTTGAATCGACTGTTTATCCGGGAGTAACGGAAGCGATTTGTGCTCCTATTATTGAAGCCGAATCCGGTTTAAGATATCGCAGTGATTTCAAAATGGGATACTCTCCTGAGAGAATAAATCCCGGCGACAAGGTTCATACAATAGATAACATTGTCAAGATTGTTTCCGGGTCGGACCGGGAAACCGGCGAACTTCTCTCACTTATCTATGGCAGGATTGTAAAAGCAGGTATTCATCTTGCTTCTTCCATTATGGTTGCGGAAGCGGCAAAAGTCATTGAAAACACGCAGAGGGATTTGAACATAGCGCTGATGAATGAACTTTCAATGATATTCAATAAAATGGGGATAGATACCCTGGAGGTTCTTGAAGCTGCCGGCACAAAATGGAATTTTCTCCCATTTAAACCGGGCCTTGTAGGGGGGCACTGTATAGGGGTTGATCCGTATTACCTTACATTCAAGGCCGAGGCGCTTGGCTATCATCCCGAGATTATTCTTGCGGGACGCAGGATAAACGACGGCATGGGAAAATATATTGCTGAAAAGGCGGTGAAACTGCTCATCAGGGCAGGGAAACAGGTACGGGGTGCCAGGATAGCCATTCTCGGACTTACCTTTAAGGAGGATGTCCCTGATCTTCGGAATACGAAGGTTGTTGATATTGTGAATGAACTTAAGGATTTCGGAGTGGACGTGCTTATTCATGACCCGCTTGCAGATGCTGCCGAAGCAAAGAAATATTACGGACTTGATCTTGAGAAAAATCTCCATAAGCTTTTCGGGGCTGATGCTGTTATTATCGCAGTAATTCACAGGTACTACAGAGAACTCGGACTTTCCGGCATTGCAGGGCTGTGTTCGGATGATATTCGTATCGTGATGGATATAAAGGGAGCTTTCAGGCCGGAAGATGCAAGAGGAATAAATATAACATACTGGAGATTATAGAGTTATCAATTCTGTTTATGGTCCGTTTCCGCGTCAACAGGCTCGATGCAGGATTGATCATTATTTGAAACGTAATTAACTCTGCGAGATACGGGATATCCTTTTATACCGGATATTGCTCCTTCATGTATGATCTCTTTTAAGCTTTTAGGATCGTTTTCATCCGGATTGAGCCAGATATCATACGCCTTATGGTTAAGGATTAGAGGCATCCTGTTGTGAATTTTACTGACCGGCACGACTGCTTCTGTTGTGATTATTGCAAAAGTGCTCCTGATGGATTCGTCTTTTTCTTTCCGCTTTTCCCAGATTCCGGCAAAGGCAAAGGGCCGTTCTGATTGAACTTTAAAAAACCAGGGCTGTTTTTTCGCCTCGGCCTTTTCCCATTCAGAAAAACCGAGTTTCCGGGAAGCATACAGGTTCAGAAGATGCCTTGTCCCCGCTGACGGTTTTTATGAATGGGAAAAGGCCGAGG
>CAYVMK010000416.1:0-2664 GCA_964452445.1 uncultured Desulfonema sp.
GTCTGCGTTGAGCTGTGTGAATCAAGATACCGGACGATACAGCAGAAAGATGCCTGGCTCAATACCGATATCGTCAAGGTAATAAAGGAAAAAAAATCATTTCTTCTTCTGTCAAATCTCATTCTCGCATCTTTTCAAAAAAGAATCGCAAAGAAGTTTGATATATTTCCGGGTCAGGAGATGATCGAGGCTATCAGGGCAGGTGAAGCCGCAGGATCAAAAATATATCCGGCCGACAGGGATATAAGAGTAACCCTCTCAAGAGTATGGCATAATATGGGATTATGGGGAAAGATTAAACTTCTATTTCAACTCCTCATGTCCCTTGGCGAAGTCGGTGACATTACCGAAAAAGATATAGAAAAAATGAAGCAGGAGGATGTTCTTGAGACGCTTCTTGCAGAGGTCGGAAAATCGCTGCCTGTTTTAAAAAAAATATTGATTGACGAAAGAGATATGTACCTTGCCCAGAAGATAAAGTCGGCGCCAGGCAGGAAAATCGTAGCGGTTGTCGGCGCAGGCCATGTGAAAGGCATAAAATCATACTGGAACGACACAATAAACACCGAATCGCTTGAAACAATACCGCCTAAAAGCAGGCTGTCGGGCGCTATCCAATGGATCACAGCTGCCGGCATAATAATGCTCTTTGCTCTTGGCTTTTATTACGGCGGAACAAAAGCCGGGACAGACATGATAACATGGTGGATGCTTATAACCGGTCTTCTTGCAGGACTGGGCGCTCTTCTGGCTATGGCTCATCCTTTGACGATTTTATCTTCGATTCTTGCAGCGCCTTTAACAACCATTCATCCGCTCATAGCTGCAGGATGGGTTTCGGGTCTGGTGGAAGCCTTCTCCCGCAAACCAAAGGTGAAGGATCTGGAAAGCCTCCCTGAGGATATCCTTTCCTTAAGGGGATTCTGGAGAAATAAGGTTACAAGAATTCTCCTTGTGGTTGCCTTTACAAACCTCGGGGCCGCAATCGGTTCAATGATTGCCATTCCGCTTATGATAAAAATGTTGTAACTGAAGGCTGTTAGCTAAAAACCTACAGCCTAACAGTCTACAGTCTGCTTACTGCTTACTGTTCACTATTTTAACCACCGTTCTTTTGACTTCTTTTCCGTCATCCAGCGCATAGTTCATCTTTACAGTCTTAAGGCGTTTTTGAGCAAAAAACCGGATACATTCAGGATAAAGCTCCCATTCAAGGGCAAGCCCCTTTTCCCTGATCGAATCTATTGTGTCGTCCGGTTCGATTGGAAAGGCCTTTTGTCCGATTATGGGGCCGGAGTCTTCTCCGTAATCGATAAAATGAACCGTGCACCCTCCTATTTTCGACCCGTAACGGAAGGTGTCACCATAACCGTCAGTTCCAGGAAAAGCCGGAAGCAGTGCGGGATGTATGTTCATGATGCGCGGATTCTCGTGGTCTCTGTTGATCCTGTCGATAAAATAAGGGGTTAGGTTTCGCATGAAACCTGCAAGGACAAGAAGATCAAAGGGATAGGGTTTCATCTTTTCAAGGAGTCCGGCTTCGGCAATCGCCCTTGTAATAATGAACTTTTTTATTTTTTGCCGGTCGGTCCCGGAAGGAAAAAGAGAAAGTTTCGAACGAATATCCTCTTCATCAAAATCGCCGGGCGGCCTGATCTTCCCGGGCTCTTTCCCATATTCCTTAATTATGGAAGAATAATCTACGACAAAGGTCGGAATATTGTGTTTTGATGCTCTGCCGAGGCCCTTTGCATCCGGATTATCTGTTCCCACAAAGACCATTTCTCCGTCAATTTCGCCCGACTCGCAGGAATCTATGATCGCCTGCAGGTTTGTTCCTCCGCCTGATATGAGCGCACCAATCCGGATTTTATTCCCCATAAAAGCGCCTCCGTTTTTCATGCACGGCTAAAACCGGTTTTATAAAATAATCGAGGATAAACTGCTTCTTTTCATTGAAAAAATAACAAAATGGTCTTTGTTTGTCAATCAATCGCTTTGGTAAGGGAATAAGGGGTTCTCGAAAAAATCCATATAATTAACAGTTGGTTACCTGATCAAATTTATTAACTCCCTATTGGGAAGAGGTCTGCTGAAGTAAAACCCCTGGCATGTGTCGCACCCGAGTGTATCCAGAATTTTCCATTGTTCTTCCGTTTCAACACCTTCGGCTATTGTTTTCAGGTTTAGTGTGTGAGCCATGGCGATGATGGCCTTGACGATGGATGCGGTATCGGGCGACGTTGCAATTTCTCTGACGAATGAAATATCTATTTTAAGATAATCGACCGGCAGTCTCTTCAGATAACTCAAGGATGAATAGCCCGTTCCGAAATCATCAATGGCTATGCAGATTCCGAGCTTTCTCAGTTTTCCAAGGACTAATCCGGTATAATCGAAATCCTGCATGAAAGCGCTTTCTGTAATCTCCAGCGTCAATAAGCCGGGATCAAAGTCGAAAGTCCTGATAGTCCTCTCAATCATTTCAGCCAGATCCTTCTGCCGGAATTGAAGGGATGAGAGATTTACAGAGACTGGCGCTACATTCACTACTGTCCAAAATAATCTAAAAAGGCCTTTTTGGACAAGGTAATTGGTTGGGTATCAGTGCCCATGCATAGCAATCTGTTTTCGTTTCTGTCAGGATAACGCCGAGCCGGCTTT
>CAYVMK010000417.1:0-2663 GCA_964452445.1 uncultured Desulfonema sp.
GTTTTGCCGGCCGCAATCCCTGCCTCTTCTTTTCCGATAATCACGACCTTATTTTCAAAGGCGAGCCTTGTGGAGAGCATCTCATCGATGCCCTTCTGGAGAAAGGAGAGATCCTTTTCAGAGTGAATATTGAAGGGGAGTATGAGAACTTTTGATATCGTGTCAGCCGAAAAAGCTGTGTTTGCTCCTGAAAGTAATAATACAACGGCCATTATCAGAATAAAGTTTTTAAATAATTTCAAATTGATTATCTCCTGTAATGTTAAGTTTAACGGATTCGCAAAAATGTTCAAATTTTACCACGAAGGCCACGAAGGAGGGAAAAAATATATAATCTTTTCAGCTTAGTTTTCATCGTCAGTGACCCTCTTTTTTTTATAGAGAAACATAACATCCCCTGCATTCCGAATCAAGGATAAATCCATTTTATGTATTACTCTTTAAAAAGTATTTGACTTGGTATATTGATGGAATATACAATAACCAACCATGATAAAAGAGCTTGAAAAAGTTGCCGGTTTTCAATGGGACAAGGGTAATATCAATAAAAACCTCATCAGGCATAAGGTCGAAAACTGGGAGTGTGAACAGATATTTTTCAACACCCCGCTTCTTTTGCTTGAAGATCCGGGACATTCAAACACTGAAAAAAGATGGACTGCATTCGGCAAAACTGAAGCAAATCGCTTACTTGTTGTTATATTTACAATAAGAGGTGAACTGATCAGGGTGATTTCTGCAAGGGATATGGATAAGAAAGAAAGGATTTATTATAATGAAAAGGCTTAAAACCATTCCAAAATTCAAAAATGAAGATGAAGAAAGGGAGTTCTGGGCAACCCAATCTCCTCTCGATTATTTTCTCTCGGAAGATTTCAAAAAGGCATCGTTTCCCAAATTAAAACCATCTTTAAAATCAATCTCAATCAGACTCCCGGAAGGCATGCTTGCTGAGCTGAAAACCCTGGCAAATAAAAAAGACGTGCCCTACCAGAGTCTGGCAAAAATTTACCTCGCAAGGCAAATCTCCCTGGAGCAAGGATCATACTTTTCTCCCCGAAAGAATAGAAAAGGAATCAACGGGAGAAAAAGAGAAGTTAGAAACTCCGCCTGAGGCGGATCTCGTTCTTTTCACTTTGTGCCTCTGTGCCTTTGACCTTTCTCTTTTTTTTCTTGACATTTAAAACCCATGCTGATACAAAAAAACGTCTTATTTTAAGGCAAATCTGAGCGGTTAGTGAGTTAGAAATTATTTTCTGCGTTTTTCGGCAGGAAATAATTTGGTTAACTCACTTATCCCGTTTATCGGGGCTATGAAAGGGGGTGGGACGGGAAAGAGAGCCGATACGATTTTCATAAACACAAATTATCAGGTTTGGGTTAACTAAATTTTAATCAGGTTAAGGAGGAATTAAGGATGAAAAAATTTACAGTTTTAGCTCTTGCAGCTTTGCTGGTTGTAGCCTTTACAGCGCCGGCATCTGCTCTCGAGAACATCTTCGGCGGTTACTGGCAGACCAGGTTTGCCACCCAGAAGAATTTTGATGGCGATAACACTGGCGCTCTTGATATCAGGCAGGTTGATACGAGAACAAGACTCTATTACACAGCCAAGATTAATGACAACCTTAAGCTTGTAAACAAATTTGAAATGGATACTCAATGGGGAAACCCCAACAAGACAGCCATAACCCCTG
Source organism: uncultured Desulfonema sp. (assembly GCA_964452445.1). Lineage (GTDB taxonomy): Bacteria > Desulfobacterota > Desulfobacteria > Desulfobacterales > RPRI01 > RPRI01. Next base: position 1,698 of record CAYVMK010000417.1, read on the forward strand.
GTCAACCTCTTCAGAGCAATAACTGGGGCGATGACGGAGCAGATGGTGTTGCTATCGAGATCAAGAATTCCTATGCGGATTTTAATGTCGGTCCTGTCAATTTCCTTGTTGGTATTCAGAATTTTAAACTTGCGCGCGGTTTCATAATGGATGATGATGCATCCGGCATGAAAGCCATATGGAAAGTAAATGAAGGCCTCTATCTTCCTTTTGTGTGGATAAAGAATAAAGAAGGCGGCGCAGGCGATGATGAGAATGAGCAGGATATTGACATGTATATTTTTACCCCGGTAATTTATCTGACCAAAGATATAAAGATAAATCCCTATTATGTATTGCTGCATTCACAAGATGGCCTTCTGATGGCAGGGTTAACTAATTTGGTTGATAATATTAATGCCAGCATTGCAGGTGTTGATTTTGATGCCAAAATTGGCGCGGCTTCACTGTGGTTTACCGGTATTTATCAGTTTGGCACTGTGACTACCCAAACCGCGGCGTTAACCGGCACAGCAAAAGAAGAAATTGATCTTAAAGGATATCTCCTTGCAGCAGGCGGAAAATTCGACTTAGGCAAGGCAGACATTCATGGCCAGGCATTCTTTGCAACAGGTGAGGAGGAATCTTCTGCTTCTACTTATGGTGATAAGGAAATTAACGCTTACTTTACAACCTCATACACCTCATATTACTGGGCGGAAATCATGGGTAATGGTATCTTTGATAACTTAACAGGCGGCTTTTCAGATGCTTCAGTGGGCGCACCTGCAGATGCACCCAGCAATATTCTCGCAGTAAACCTCGGCGCAACTTTCAAACCCATGGACAAACTGAGTATTACTGCTGATCTGTGGTATGCCAAACTTGATGAGAAAAACATTTTCGGCAAGGACAAACTCGGTACCGAGGCAGACCTTTTAATTTCATACAAACTGGTTGAAGGCCTTACGCTTGATGTTGTCGGCG
>CAYVMK010000418.1:0-2655 GCA_964452445.1 uncultured Desulfonema sp.
GCCGTGAGGAGGCGCTCCCGAATCGAGCGCCGACAGCAGAAAACCGAATTTTTCGTTATACGATTCCGGTGACATGCCGAGAGCCTCGAAAACTTTTTCCTGCAATTTCTTCTGATGAATGCGTATGCTCCCTCCCCCGATTTCAGAGCCGTTTAGAACAAGGTCATAGGCTCTTGAACGAACGGCAAGCGGGTTTTCCTCAAGCAGCCCGTAGTCTTCCTCAAGGGGCGCCGTAAATGGGTGGTGCATAGCCTGGTATCTTTTCTCCGTTTCATCATATTCCATCATCGGAAAGTGAGTGACCCAGAGGAATCTGAACTCGTTTTCATCTACCAGTTTCAGCTTTCCGGCAAGATGATTCCTCAAATGCCCCAGGGCGTCATTTGCGATTTTGGGCTGGTCGGCCACAAAAAAAACAAGGTCGCCGGTTTCCATGTCGATGCGTTTTGCCAGTTTGTCCTTTTCTACATCAGTAAAAAATTTTGCGATCGGGGACTGCCATCCGTCTTCCTTTACCTTTATCCAGGCAAGTCCCTTCGCCCTGTAAACCGCGGCGAATTCGGTGAGGTCGTCAATCTCTTTTCTGGAAAACTCAACGCATCCCTTTGCGTTTAAAGCTTTTACCACCCCGCCTTTTTCAACAACGCCCGCAAAGACCTTGAACCCTGATGTCTTTACGATATCCGAAACATCTTTCAATTCGAGCCCGAAACGAAGATCCGGTTTATCGAGCCCGAAACGGTCTATCGCTTCTGCATACGGGAGCCTCTGAAACGGAACGGCAACATCCCTGCCGAGCGCCTCTTTGAAAAGAGTTTTTATCATGCCTTCGGAGACTCTCATGACATCTTCTTCACCCACAAAGCTCATCTCAAGATCTATCTGCGTAAACTCAGGCTGGCGGTCGGCCCTTAAGTCCTCATCCCTAAAGCAGCGGACAATCTGATAGTACCTGTCAAATCCCGATACCATCAGAAGCTGCTTGAAAAGCTGCGGAGACTGCGGAAGCGCATAAAACATCCCAGGGTTGACCCGGCTCGGCACAAGGTAATCCCGAGCGCCTTCAGGAGTGCTTTTCGTCAAAACAGGCGTTTCAATATCGATAAAACCGTGTTGGTTGAGGTACTGCCGCACGGACGTCGCTGACTTGTGGCGGAGAATGATATTTTTCTGAAGATTCGGGCGCCTTAAATCGATGTGCCTGTACTTGAGGCGCACATTTTCAGAGACATCCACCGAGTCTTCAATCAAAAACGGCGGGGTGCCGGCTTCATTCAATATTTTAAGTTCCGTCGCAAAAACTTCTATCTCTCCTGTCTTAAGATTCGGATTTAACATCCCCTCCGGGCGCATCGAAACTTTCCCCCGGATGCCTATTACATATTCGCTCCTTATCGTATGGGCTTTTTCATGAACTTCTTTATTTAAATCAGGATTGAAAACAACCTGTGTAATTCCTTCCCTGTCGCGCAGATCGACAAATATCACTCCTCCGTGATCTCTTCTTCTCTGAACCCATCCCATGAGAACGACCTCAGAACCCGCATCACCTGATACAAGCTCGCAGCAGTTATGGGTTCTTCTCATTTTACCAAGTATATCGGTCAATCAATTGACTCCTTTTCTTTCTTCTCCGCCTCAGGCGGATTCGTGGCCTTCGTGGTAAAATTTGAATTTTTTACGAAGCCGTCAATTTTGATTTAAGATTATCGATGATACCTTCGATTTTTACGGAAACCTGTTCTTTTGTCAACATATCCCTCAAAACGGCGACACCTTCATCAAGCTCCTTATCACCTGCAATCAGAACATGACCGGCTCCGAGTCTGTCCGCTCTTTTCATCAGCCCTTTCAACCCCTTATCCGAAAAATCGGTCTCGGTTTTTATCCCGCAAAGACTCAAAGCGCACGACCATTCAAGAGCGGCCGTTTTAGCTTTCTCCCCGAGGGCGGCTATAAAAAGATCTATCCCGCCTGCAGCCTCTTTATTGTTTGCGGCAACTATCTCGGCAAGCCTGTCAAGTCCTATGGCAAAACCTATTGCAGGCTGGACCGGCCCGCCGAGAGACTCAATAAGACCGTCATATCGTCCGCCGCCGGCTACAGCGCTCTGGGCGCCCAGCGAGCCGGTCTGAATCTCGAAAGTGGTCCTCGTGTAATAATCAAGCCCTCTCACGAGACGCCTGTCGATTTCAAACTGAACGCTCAGGTTATTCAATGAGTTTTTGACTGTTGCAAAATGAGCCTCGCACTCCCCGCACAAATGGTCTATCATGGCAGGCGCATCTGTAACCGCTTCACGGCATGCCAGCACCTTGCAGTCAAGGACTCTCAGCGGGTTTTTATCCTTTCTCTTCTGGCAGTCGGCGCAAAGCTGTGTCGTAACTTTTGACAGGAACCTCTGAAGTGCCCGTGTAAAATCCGGACGGCATTTCGGACATCCGAGGCTGTTCAAATGTACGCTGACATCCGAAACGGAGAGTCTTTTAAAGAGTTCAGCCAGCATGAATATCAGCTCGGCGTCAATAAGCGGTGAATCGACTCCTAAGACCTCCGCATTTATCTGATAAAACTGCCTGTATCTTCCCTTTTGCGGCCTCTCCCTCCTGAACATCTGGCCGATTGTGTATAATTTCTGGACAGGATCGACAGCAT
>CAYVMK010000419.1:0-2645 GCA_964452445.1 uncultured Desulfonema sp.
TGTGTTGGGTGTGTTTGGTTGTTGTTTTCAGAGTGGGGCTAACACAAACTGCGCATCTTCAGGGGGCGATTCGTTACTTCAAAGTGGCTTGTAGCAAAGGTTGGTCTAATTTTAATGTGGCCATAGCAATAATGATTGCATTATCCCCAGATAATAATATATCAATGATAATAATTTTAATAACGGCAATAATATCTTCAACTCTTATTTCCATAAATTAATACCTCTAATATCCACAGATACTAAGTAATTTCATTACCGTACTATACTATTTTCCAACCGGGTACTTTATGTCCATGGGAAAATATGTATTGGTTTAATCTGGAAGGAGGCAGTTGCAAGAAAATCAACATGAATTTCCGCAAACCAAAGGATATGTGGAGATTTCTTTTAAGGAATTACGAGTGGAAAAGTGCTGATAGAAGAAGATCCGGTTAAAGCGGCGGAGGCCATTTATGCTCAGATTATGAAGAAAAGGGCTGAACTGGGGATTTAGCTAAGGATAAAGGACAAATTAACAGTCCCCTGGTGTAATAATCAACCGCCAGGGGATATTCGCTCTACAAATTAATCGCCGGCCGTGTTTTCCAGCCACCTGCCTTCCAGGTGGGTTAACCTGCCGCCGGTGATTATTACATCAGCCAGCTTTCCTGTAAGCGCAGGGGGCCCGGGAAATATCACCAGCTTGTTGGTCCGCGTACGCCCGCTCAACAAATCCGGATTGGTCTTGCTTTTTCCATCCACCAGCAACCGGCGCCTTTTCCCTACTTCGCTCAGGTTGATTTCTTTAGAAATTTTATTTTGCTTTTCAATCAGGAGCTTGATTCTTTCACGTTTTATCTCTTCTGGTACCTGCCCGGCCATTGACGCCGCCGGTGTGCCTGAACGCATGTTATAAATAAAGGTAAAGGCACTGTCAAAGCGTACTTTTTCCACCAGATCCAGGGTTCCGGCAAAATCTTCATCGCTCTCGTCCGGGAAACCTACCATAATATCGGTGGTAATTGCTACCCCAGGTATTGCCTGACGTATTTCTTCAACCAGATTCAGGTAGTATTCACGCGTGTAGCCCCTGTTCATGAGCTGCAAAACATAATTGCTGCCTGCCTGGACGGGCAGGTGAATGTACTCGCATACTTTGCCGCAAGACGAAATCACTTCTACCAGGCGAGGGGTAAAATCGCGGGGATGAGAAGTTACAAAGCGTATCCGGCAAAGATCATCTATTTTGTTTACCTCCACCAGAAGGTCGGCAAAGTCAATCTTTTGCGGCAAGTCCCGGCCGTAGGAATTAACGTTTTGCCCCAGCAAGGTCACTTCTTTATATCCTTCAGCCGCCAGGTTCCTTATCTCGGACAGGATTTCTTCGGGATGACGGCTGCACTCCCTGCCCCGCACATAAGGAACAATACAGTAGGTACAAAAGTTATTACACCCGTGCGTAATTACTACCCAGGCCCCGATACCGCCTGATCGTCTGATTGGAAGACCCTCGACTGCTGGACTGGCCTGATCCATGAGTTCCAGTATGGTTTCCCGGCCTGCCTGCGCTTTTCTCAAAAGGTCGGCCAGTTGGTGGTAATTATGGGTTCCAAAGATCAGATCCACGTAAGGAAAACGACTTTTAATTTTTTCCGCCACCGCTTTTTGCTGTGTCATGCACCCGCCCACACCAATGATCAGCGAAGGTTTAGCCTGCTTGAGCATGCGCAATCTGCCCAATAAGCCATAAACTTTGTTCTCCGCCGTTTCCCTGACACAGCAGGTATTGACGAGTAAAACATCTGCCTCTTTCTCCCCTGCGGCGGGCCGGTATCCCATGTCTTCCAAAATGCCGGCTATTACCTCCGAATCGTGCTCATTCATCTGGCAGCCGAAAGTAAAAGTGAGATATTTAAGTGGTTCCTTCTTTTGGTCGTTCATAATCTTGTCGAGTAGACGCTCGACTTCCACCTCACTTTTCAATGATTTGTTGAATGTGAGAAGGCCGTCCACGCCCCTCACAGAACCCAACGTGCCCTATTAGGGCATTGGGCTCTTCATATAAACCTTACGCAGCTTGCCAGATGTTCACATATATCCTCGGTTTCGCTATCGGGTGCTTTTCAAGGAGCATCCTATACCGCCTCCACGTCAGATATGCCCTCTGGCTGCGCCTCGTCAGCGTCTTATAGAGCGCAATCCTGATGTAGCGGTAAAATTTCAGGAGTCCCTCGTAATTGCCGGAGATACCATAGTACCTGTAGTGCCCCACCAGTTTCTTGTTCAGCAGTTTTATTGTATCAGATGGCTTTCCATGGATGTTCTCCTTAAGCCATTCCTTTACGTTTTGCTTCTTGGTTTTCAGCTTCTTCTTGCTAGTGCGGTGCAGTACCGTGTATTTCCCCGTCAGCGTTTCTCCGTTGATGTGGGTAAATCCCAGAAAGTCAAACGTGTCTGTCTTGCCGTCAGCACTATGCTGCTTCGCAAATCTGCCGAACCGGATTATCTTGCTCTTGTCCTTCGCCAGCTCCAGATTGAATTTCTTCAGCCTTGCTTCCAGCGATTTATAAAAGGCATTTGCCTCGTTCTCATGTTGGAACATGCAGATAAGGTGAGTAACCCCGGTGAATTTCACCCCGAGGTCCTCTCAGAACCGGACTTGA
>CAYVMK010000420.1:0-2633 GCA_964452445.1 uncultured Desulfonema sp.
CAACGAAGAGTATTTTCATTTGCCGGCCATTTTCATCATGCCGATTTTATTGACAACAAGCCGTTTAAAATCATCCAGAAAACTTGTCTTCATCCAGTTTCTGTAATCGTGTCCCAGCAGTTTCCCCGTATCACGATATATTTTTTTGGGATTCGCTGTTTCGATCTTATCCAAAACGATTTGATAAAAATGCAGCATGTCGCCACAGGCTGTAATAATCATTGATTCTTTCAAAGGATAGCTATTCTGAAGAATAAACCATGCGTCGAATATATCTCTGCCGGCTTGCCGTTCAACAAAAGTAAGAAGTTTTTCTGTCATTAAAAAGGATGGTTCAAGAGTAAGAATTGACACACCCCTGAGGGGCATAATTGTCGTATCTAACGCTTTCTCCCGCGTGGAGACTTCAATCCTTAAATGAAAATTCCTTTCCGGCCCCGGAAATCGAAGCTCCAGTAAAACCGTGTGATATTTTAAAGCTGCGTCGGTTATCTCCCACTTTTTCTTTATAAAAATGTTTTTGATGATATTTAAAAGCTTATCAGCCGATATCCCGGAAAGAAAATCATAATCTACATCCTCGGAAAAACGTGGCAGATCATAAAAGAGTCTCAATGCCGTTCCGCCTTTAAAAGCAATTTGAGATCCGGCTTCCGACTTGGCCAGAGCCTGAACCACTTCAATGATCATATTTTCCCTGTACTGATTGAAGAAGTCCTGCTTACTTGGCTTCATAACTATAACTCTGATAATGCGACATCATTTTTTTCACTACGGCCGGGTAAGGCAAAGAATAATATTCAAGCCGTTCGTTATCAAGTTTGTCCATATTTATGTCTTCCGGAAGAAAGTCCGCAAGACCTTTGCTTTTCATGTAAAGTGTATCCAAAACAGCCTTTTCAGGCTCTGCGATAAAAAAGTCATCAATCTTTTTTTGCCCGAAACGGAAAAGAGCCGGATTAATTTGACGATATATGAAACCGGTATGATTGATCTTGTATCGATAACTTCCAAGGCCAACGGAAAAGATCACCTGTGGGTCCTGAACAATAAGCCCCCAATAATTAAGGGCCGTTTCAAGCGAGATGACAGACGGCTGATAAATCGCGTTCGCCAGGGCAAAAAGAGAATATTTCCGACCGGCAAGAACAAAGAGATCGCGACAAAGCCTCGTAAGCACACCACTGCTGACGAGCCTTGAAGCAGTTGTTCTGGCGCTTTCCCTGGTTAAATTGAAAACAGCCTGGAGGGATGAAATTGTAAAAAAAGGGCTTTCGGTTTTTAACAGTTTGGCAATATTATTCATAGCCATAATTTCACGTTATAAAATAATTAACATATTTGTTTATTATTTTATAACGTAATTATGGTTTTTTGTCAATAAACATTAAAGCTTCCGCCTACAAAAAAACTAGGACATTATTATTCTCGCCTTTCTTGAACCTGGACAAAATTAGACATTCTTCAAAGGTCTTAAAAAATATAATTATCCGATATCCGTAAAGTTTTTTATAACTCTCACACACCTTGAACATAATTTCTGAAATATTCTACCGTATTCTTCAATCCTTCCTCAAGCATCACCTTGGGCTTCCAACCGAGCATCTCTTTCGCAAGCGTAATATCAGGTTTCCGCTGTCTCGGATCATCTTCCGGAAGCGACTTAAAAATTATCTTTGACTTTGATTCAGTAAGCTCAATAACCTTCTGGGCAAGCTCTAAAATGCTGAATTCAACAGGATTGCCAAGATTGACCGGTCCTGTGAAATCATCAGGACTGTTCATGAGGCTTAATAATCCCTCTATAAGATCATTGACATAACAAAAGCTTCTTGTCTGTCTGCCGTCACCATATATGGTTATAGGCTCATCCCGAAGGGCCTGCATGATGAAATTGGACACAACCCTGCCGTCATTTGGATGCATGTTAGGACCATAGGTATTGAATATTCTTGCAACTTTTATTTTAAGATTATGTTGACGACGGTAATCGAAAAAAAGCGTTTCAGCACAGCGCTTCCCCTCATCATAACAGGACCTGGGACCGATGCAATTGACATTCCCCCAGTAACTTTCCGTCTGGGGATGCACTGAAGGATCTCCATAAACTTCGGACGTTGAAGCCTGAAGAATTTTCGCTTTGATCCGTTTTGCCAGACCAAGCATATTAATCGAGCCGTGGACATTTACCTTCGTGGTCTGCACCGGATCATTCTGATAATGGATTGGTGAGGCGGGACATGCCAGATTATAGATTTCATCAACTTCGACATAAAGCGGAAATGTGATATCGTGCCGGACCAGTTCAAAATATGGATTATCCATAAGATGAACTATATTCCTTTTCGTTCCAGTATAAAAATTATCAACACAAATGACATCACAGCCTTCATTGAGAAGCCGCTCACAAAGGTGTGAACCGAGAAAGCCTGCTCCGCCGGTTATGAGAACTCGTTTTGTTAAGTGCATTTTTTATCCTCGGAATTTATTTTTATTTGGGGAATTAATTGGTGATGTATAGCAAAGGATAAGCACACATAAAGGAGGGGGAATTGACTCCCCTTATGGGATGCTTTTTGATCAATTTTAAGAAAATTTGATAAATTTAACGTATTCTCCTTAATGATATTTTT
>CAYVMK010000421.1:0-2327 GCA_964452445.1 uncultured Desulfonema sp.
GTTCTGAATGTCTTTCATTTTCACTCTTATTTTCTCCGTTCGCCCCTCGCACGTGATCAGTGATTCGTCGTTCGCTGTTTCTCTTTGCCACAAAGACACGAAGTCACTAAGTCTATTTTTTGTGTCTTTGTGCCTTAGTGGCAGTCATTTTCGATCTACAGTCTTTGTTTCACTTCAACAGGTACTCCGTCTTCACATGGCTTAAGGCTCTGAAGATGTTTCCTCTTGCATTTTTATTGCTCATGTAAAGCTGCTTCAGGAGAACCTTAATCTCATGCCTTTTAGAAGCTTTTGCGGACGGGCAGGGGTTTGCAAAATCCGGGATCAATGTAAACAGGAAACAGCTCGTATTCAACCGGGACACGAACCCGGCGTTCCGCAAGAAGCCACAGAAGCGTCAAGCTGTCTTTTCCGCCCGACAGTCCTACAACGATCCGATCCCCGTCGGATATCATTTTATACCGGTGCAGAGCTTTTCCAAAAGCCCTGTTCAGCGCCCTGTATGTTTTGCTGTTGACGGTTCCGTAAATGTTGTTGACTATTCCTTTGGCGTTTGTTCCTTAAGCTTAACCTTTCCGGCCGCAATTTCCCTTAAAGCTATAACAATATCTTCGTTCTTCGGTGCGCTCACAAGATATTCAGAGCCCTCACGGATCTGTCGCACTCTTTTTGCAACCATGTTAACAAGTAAAAAACGGTTATGAACCCTCTTCATACAATCTTCGATTGTTATTCTTGCCACAATATTACCTCCGTACGTCATATCGACTTGATTAAATGATGATGAGCTCTAAAAATTACAATATTTCAACTAGCTCATAATATCTTTTTCCGCCAGGCGCATCCAATACTATCTCTTCACCTGATTTTTTCCCTAAAATAGCTCTCCCAAGAGGCGAAGAAACGGATATGCGTCCTTTTTCAATATCCGACTCATCAGGCCCCACGAGCTGATATTCTATACTTTCACCAGCGTCAATATTTTCAAGGATTACGGTGCACCCGAACACCGCCCGGTCTTTTGACAGTGAATCCGGATCAATTATATCTGCATTACCCAGTTTATACATGAGCTCCCCAATGCGGCATTGCAGATATGCCTGGCGGTCTTTGGCAGCCGCAAATTCGGCATTTTCAGAAAGATCGCCATGAGCCCTGGCTTCCTCAATTGATTTGATATTCGCAGGCCTTTCAACTTTCTTTAAATATTCAAGCTCTTTTTTAAGAGTTTCATAACCTTCTTTTGTAATGGGAATTCGCTCCAACTTCGTTCTCCTGATTTGGTTTCCATCCGGAAATGGCCCTGCATCTTTCGACTTACGCCGCTTTTATCACCACAGAGACACAGAGATATTATTTCACTTTGTGCCTTTGTGCCTATGTGCCTTTGACCCTTTTACTGTTCACAAATATTTCTCAGCCAGAATCTCCGCGATCTGGACCGCATTTGTGGCTGCTCCCTTACGGATATTATCCGCAACAACCCACATGTTAATGCCATTTGGAATTGATTCGTCCTGGCGTATGCGGCCAACCAGAGTGAGGTCCTGCCCGGCGGCATCAATAGGAAGAGGATAGAGCTTATTGCCGATATCATCGACCACCTTGACACCCGGAGCTTTTTTAAGCAATGCCCTGACCTGATCGGCCGAAATATATTTTTCCGTCTCAATATTCACGGACTCGGAATGGCTGAAAAAGACCGGGACTCTCACTGCTGTGGATGTTACCCCGATACTGTTATCTTCCATTATCTTTCTTGTCTCATTTACCATTTTCATCTCTTCCTTGGTATAGCCGTTATCAAGAAAAACGTCTATATGCGGAAGACAATTGAATGCTATTCTGTGAGGATAGACATTCTTCTTATAATCAAGAAAATTTATCATGGCTCTCGTCTGGTCATAAAGCTCATGAATAGCCTTCTTCCCCGTACCTGAAACCGCCTGATATGTCGAAACAACAATCCTCTTTATTCCGCACTTCCTGTGAATAGGATTCAAAGCGACAACCATTTGAATTGTAGAACAGTTCGGGTTTGCAATAATGCCTTTCTTTTTATAATCGGCCACCGCATGGGGATTTACTTCCGGAACCACAAGAGGAACATCGGGATCCATGCGCCACGCACTGGAATTGTCGATAACCACGCATCCGGCCTTTGCCGCGATCGGCGAAAACTCAAGACTGGCGCCGCCGCCGGCCGAAAACAGAGCGATATCCACCCCTTTGAATGATTTCCCGGTCATCTCTTCCACAGAAACAGAGTCGCCTCTGAACCGAAGCGTCCGCCCAACCGAACGACTTGAGGCCAGAAATTTAATGGA
>CAYVMK010000421.1:2337-2627 GCA_964452445.1 uncultured Desulfonema sp.
GTGTTGGGTGTGTTTGGGTTTTTTTGGTCATCTCCTCCACGGGTATGGAATCGCCTTTGAATCGAAGCGTCCGGCCGGCCGAACGGCTTGAGGCTAAAAATTTAATGGATTTGACGGGAAAATTCCTCTCTTCAAGGCACTCTATCATCTGGTTCCCTACAGCCCCCGTCGCCCCTGCTACCGCTACATTAAATCTTCTTTTTGACATTTTCTTCTTCCTTTGAGTCTGGTTTACGGTTTCATGTTCGTACATTGTACTTCGAACATCGAACTTCGATTCATTATCCGAC
>CAYVMK010000422.1:0-2625 GCA_964452445.1 uncultured Desulfonema sp.
TGCGCTTCGTCTGAGGATCCAGAGTTTGAAAAACAGGGCTTTGGTATAAATATGACGGTACCGAAAAGGGGTTCTTATATGCCAGGCAAACCTTGGGGCGGCAGATTTTCCCGGAAGACGGATAAAACCGTAGAGGCGTTCACATCCTCTATTGATACCGATAAGAGGCTTTATTCGCAGGATATTGCGGGAAGCATTGCCCATTGCCGGATGCTTTCAAAAGCCTCCATCATCACAAAAGAGGAAGCTTCGCTGATGATAAAGGGTCTTCTGAAGATAAAGAAAGACATTGAAAGCGGCAGGTTTAAATATAATGACAGCCTCGAAGATATTCATATGCATATCGAAGCAAGGCTTGCCGAAGATATAGGCAGGGTTGCGCTCAAACTCCATACTGCAAGAAGCAGGAATGACCAGGTTGCCCTTGATTTAAGGATGTATCTCAGGGAAGAAACGCAATTTATTATCAAAGAACTTGCCGTTCTGAGGAAGGTTATCGTTGATCTTGCCGAAAAGCATATCGGCACAATCATGCCGGGATATACTCACCTGCAAAAAGCCCAGCCTGTCCTTTTTGCGCATCATCTCATGGCATATTACGAGATGTTTTCAAGAGATACTGCAAGAATGCGCGATTGCCTGAAGAGAATAAACGTAATGCCTCTGGGAAGCGCCGCGCTTGCAGGAACAACTTATCACGTTGACAGGTCCTTTACCGCGAAACTCCTCGGCTTTCCGCTGGTATCTGCAAACAGCATGGATTCGGTTGCGGCCAGGGATTTTATCATCGAATTCATAGCTTCAGCGTCCATTTGCATGGTTCATCTCAGCCGGATCTCCGAAGAGCTTGTAATATGGTCATCAAATGAATTTGGTTTTATTGAGCTTCCGGATGCTTTTGCTACAGGCAGCAGTATAATGCCGCAGAAGAAGAATCCCGATGTTCCTGAACTCGTGAGAGGAAAATCCGGCCGTGTCTTCGGGGATCTTATATCCATGTTGACAATCATGAAATCGCTTCCCCTTGCATACAACAGGGATATGCAGGAGGACAAGACAGCCATGTTTGATGCCGTCGATACTTTAAAGGCCTGCATGGAAATTTACATAAAGATGCTGCCGAAGATAAAAATAAAAAAAGATGCCATGCTCCTGGCTTCCTCCAGGGGTTTTTTGAATGCAACGGATTTTGCCGATTATCTGGTTATAAAAGGCTTGCCTTTCAGGGATGCTCACGCCTGTGCAGGAAAGGCGGTTGCCTTTGCCCTGGGGGAAAAAAAAGAGATTCATGAGCTTTCGCTTGCGGAAATGAAAGTGTTTTCGCCCCTTTTTTCGGAGGATGTATTTAAAATATTAACCCCGGAGAGCATGATAAACCGGAGAAAATCTTTCGGCGGAACCGCAACAAAAAATGTCCTTTCAGCCATCAGGAAAGCAAATAAGGATATTAATAAAGAAGTGAAAAGTGAAAAGAAGGGGCAAAGGCACAGAGGCACAAAGGCACAGAGCTAAAGAGTGTAGACTATAAGTCGTAAGACGTTCCGCCATAATGATTGGCGGACCTTCGGGAGACGTGATGGATAATGAATCATAAGGCCGTTTTTGTTATACTGATTGCCGCTGTTACAGGGATCTCCTTGTTCCTGTCCGGATGCGGAAAGAAAGGGCCTCCGGTTCCGCCGCGGCAGGTCGCTCTTCCGGCTGTAAATGATCTTGTGTCGGTTCTTGAAGATGACAGGGTTATCCTGACGTGGACTGTTCCTGAAATTAAAGAAAAGAAGGGGCCTTTTATAACGGGTTTTGTGGTTCACAAGGCAAAAAATCCGGTTCAGGAAAGCGAATGTAAAAATTGTCCCGTCAAATATAAAGCTGTTGCCGAAATTATGGCCGGTTCGGAGGGAAAAGCCGGAAAGATGAAGTATGCCGGGCAGCTTGAAAAAGGCTTCAAATATTTTTTCAAGGTTACAGCTTTCAGCGAAGGAACGGCATCCGGGAGTAAGGACTCCAATATAGTCGAGTTTATTTACTGACGGCTTCGTAAAAGCACAATTTTTACCATGAAGGTCACGAAGAGCACGAAGGAGGGAAAAAAATATATAATCTTTTCTGCTTCGTCTGCTTCGTGTTCTTTGTGGTTTTATAAAATTATTACGCATTTACGACTTTTTACGAGGGCATCACTTATTGACGAAAGCATAAAAAGTTCTATTTTATATCTTTTGAAATTTACTTGAATCGGGAGTTGTATGAATCACTTTATCCATCGGGACAACGAGTTGTATTGTGAGGATGTGCCTGTCCGCAGGATCGCCGAAAAGGTCGGCACACCGCTTTACATATACAGTCATGCCACGCTGAAAAGACATTTCAAGGTATTCAGCGATGCATTTAAAGATGTTGACAGGCTTATCTGTTTTTCCGCAAAGGCCAATACGAGCCTTGCGGTTTTGAGGCTGTTTTCAAATCTTGGAGGAGGGCTTGATATTGTTTCGGGCGGAGAGCTGTACCGAGGATTAAAAGCCGGATTTTCCCCGCGGAAGATCGTCTATTCAGGGGTTGGAAAAAGAATAGATGAGATAGATTACGCCCTCAAAACGGGCATACTAATGTTCAATATAGAATCCC
>CAYVMK010000423.1:0-2335 GCA_964452445.1 uncultured Desulfonema sp.
AAAATTCAATGCTTCCCGGAGTCCTCGGAAAAGGTATGACATCCCGGATGTTTTTAATGCCCGTTACAAGCATGAGGAGTCTTTCAAACCCGAGCCCGAAGCCGCTGTGGGGGACTGTTCCGAAACGGCGGGAATCAAGATACCACCAGTAATCTTTTTTTGATAAGCCGCTCTCATCCATCCTTGATTCGAGAACTTCAAGGCGCTCTTCACGCTGGCTCCCGCCTATCAGTTCGCCTACCCCCGGAACAAGGATATCCATTGCCGCAACGGTTCTCCCGTCGTCATTTACTCTCATGTAAAACGGCTTGATGCTTTTCGGGTAATTATAGACGATGATCGGTTTATTAAAATACTCTTCGGCAAGAAAATGTTCGTGCTCGGACTGAAGGTCTTTTCCGAAGGAGACTTCGTACTCGAATTTTTTCCCGGATTCGGCCAGAATCTTTACAGCCTCTTCATACGGCAATCTCACAAAATCAGATGAAGATATTGTTTCAAGGTTTTTATACAGATTGTTGTCAACATATTTTGCAAATAATTCAAGGTCATCACTGCATTCAGCGAGAGCATAGCCGGCCAGATATTTTATTGTTTCTTCACCAAGCTTCATGTTGTCGTTAATATTCCCGAAAGCGATTTCGGGCTCCAGCATCCAGAATTCAGCCGCATGTTTTCGTGTGTTTGAGTTTTCAGCCCTGAATGTCGGGCCGAACGAATAGACATCTCCCAGGGCGAGCGCAAACATCTCTGCCGACAACTGGCTGGATACCGTAAGATTTGCGGCTTTTCCGAAAAAATCTGAGGAGAAATCTGTTTTACCATCTGTCTTTGGAGTTTTGTCCGGATCTATAGTTGTAACCTTAAACATCTCGCCTGCGCCTTCACAGTCGGAACCGGTGATTATGGGCGTGTGAATATACGCGAAGCCTTTATCTTTGTAAAATTTGTGTATGGCAAAGGACATGTCGGATCTTATGCGGAATGCGGCGCCGTATTTGTTCGTACGGGGCCTTAAATGCGCTATGGTCCGCAAATATTCATCGGTATGCCTTTTTTTCTGAAGAGGATAAGAATCGGGTGCGATGCTTATAATATCAATTTTATTTGCCTGAATTTCCCATTTCTGCCCGCCCCCTTTTGATTCTACAAGATTCCCAAGTACGGTCACAGCGGAACCGGTTGAAAGTTTCTTTATATCGTCGTAATCGGGCAGGTTTTTGTCTGCTATTATCTGCGCATTTTTCAGGCATGAACCGTCATTGATTTCTATAAATGAGAATCCGCCTGAATCACGTCGTGTCCTCACCCAGCCATTTATAATCACATTATCAAGGGGCGCATCCGAATTTAAAAGAGATAAAATTTTGTATTTTTTCATAGTACCATCCGTTTTTACCATGAAGGTCACGAAAAGAGCACGAAGGAGTGAAAAACATATAATTTTTCCAGCTTCGTGTTCTTCGTGGTTTTATAAAATTATTACGCTTTTACGATACCATCAATAAATGATAAATATGTTTTTCTTTCCTATTAGCGCAATGTAATATATATTACCTCACCATTTTTTTCCAGGCATATGTTTTGCTGAAGCCGGAATGATTGCGCTTATCTGTAAAGACTTTTGATAAATAATATGAACAAAAAAAACATTTACGATATTCTGCCGCTTGTTGAGCAGCCAAGCCGGTATTTGGGCTCGGAAATAAATGCGGTAAAGAAAGATTACGCGGGAATAAAGCTTTCCGTCGCCCTTGCGTTTCCCGACCTGTATGAAGTCGGAACTTCGCATTTCGGGCTTCAAATTCTTTATCATATTCTGAACAAACAGTCCGATATGGTGGCCGAAAGGGTTTTTACTCCGGCAGTTGATTTCGAGGCATATCTGAGATCTTCAGATACACCTCTTTTTTCGCTTGAGACCCGCAGGCCTCTTAACAGGTTTGATATCATCGGTTTCAGCCTCCTCTATGAGCTCAATTTTACCAATGTCTTGACCATGCTGGATCTTGCAAAAGTGCCATTTTATTCAAAAAAGAGGGACATTTCACATCCTTTCATAATAGCCGGGGGACCATGTACATGCAATCCCGAACCGACTGCCGATTTATTTGATGCAATTGTCATAGGAGACGGGGAAGAAGTAATTGTTGAAATGTCAAAAGCATGGATTCAATGGAGGGAAGATTCAGGCAATGAGAGGGATGCCCTGTTAAAAAGATGGTCTCAGATAGAGGGTGTCTATATACCTTCTTTTTTTGAGGCAAAGTATGACGAAAACGGATTTCAAACCGTATTACCGGGAGAGTCAAACTATAGCAGAGTAATCAGAAGC
>CAYVMK010000423.1:2345-2620 GCA_964452445.1 uncultured Desulfonema sp.
TGTGTTGGGTGTGTTTGGTTTTTTTGTTTGGGGCGTGGAATTTTGGTATTGGGAGCTTAAAGCGGGGCGTTTCCCGATGAACCGGTGATACCTTACGGCAGGCCCGTTCATGACCGGCTTCGCCTTGAAATATCCCGCGGATGCTCAAGGGGATGCAGGTTCTGTCAGGCAGGGATGATATACCGGCCGGTCCGGGAACGCTCTTTGGAAAAGATAATTGATATTTCAAACAAATCTATAGCCTCTACGGGATATGAAGATGTCTCGCTGCTATC
>CAYVMK010000424.1:0-2604 GCA_964452445.1 uncultured Desulfonema sp.
CACACTGTCCGGGCTGATTGAAAAAATGTCCTGTAATCCGGCACGGATTCTGGGTCTTGAGAAGAGCATAAAAAAAGGAAATGTTGCAGACATTACAATTATTGATCCCGGCGTTGTTTACACCGTGGATTCATCCTCGTTTTGCTCTCTCGGCCGCAATACACCTTTTGAAGGATGGAAGATGAAGGGGAAAGCGGTTCTAACGATGGTAGGCGGAAAAACGGTTTTTGAAAATATTAACTAAAAGCCTCTGTGCCTTTGCCCCTATGAACCTGAGTAGTTACATAAATTATGACGGATAAAAAAAACAGCATACTTGTTGTTGATGATGAACGAAGCATGCGGGAACTGCTCGATGTCATGCTTTCCAGAGAAGGATATGAGATTACTTGCGCTGAAAGCGGACGCAAAGCAATCTCTCTGCTCGGAAAGAAAGATTATGATCTTCTGCTTTGTGATATAAAGCTTGGAGATATTTCGGGGATTGATGTTCTAAGGGCGGCAAAGAAGAAAAATCTGAAAACAGTCGTGATAATGATTTCAGCATATGCTTCAACCGAAACGGCGGTTGAAGCCATGAATGAGGGAGCGTATGACTACGTTCCTAAACCCTTTGACAATAGTGAGTTGAAGGAGACCATTGCAAATGCCCTGGAGCTTAAAACCATTGATCAGGAAAAGAAACTGATTGACGATGAATTAAAAAAACAGCTTCATTTCGGCAAGATAATCGGCAACAGTCCGGTGATGATGCATGTCTATAATCTGATAAGGCAGGTTGCAAAAACAAAAACAAGCATACTTGTTACAGGTGAAAGCGGAACAGGCAAAGAATTGATAGCAAGGGCGATTCATGATGAAAGCGATCGTCACGACAAACCGTTTGTTGTTATAAACTGCGGGGGTATCCCTGAGGCTTTGATGGAAAGCGAGCTTTTCGGACATAAGAAAGGGTCTTTTACGGGATCTACGCAGGATAAAAAGGGGCTTTTTGAAGTTGCGGATAAAGGAACTGTTTTTCTTGATGAAATAGGAGATTTGAGCATACATCTTCAGGTAAAACTCTTAAGGGTTGTACAGGAAAGAGTTTTCAAACCGGTTGGCGGCAATGAGGATATATCGGTAGATATCCGTATAATATCTGCAACAAACAAAGAGCTTGCAAACGAAGTTATTGAGGGGCGTTTCAGAGAGGATCTTTTTTACAGACTTAATGTCATAGAGGTCAAACTGCCTCCTTTACGGGAGAGAAAGAGCGATCTTCGTGTCCTTGCCCAGCATTTTCTAGAAAAATATTCAAATGAAATGGGAAAGAAGGTTACAAAAATATCATCCTATGCCATTAACCTGCTTAACAACTATCCATTCCCCGGAAATATCAGGGAGCTTGAAAATCTCATGGAGCGGAGTGTCGCCATAACCGATACAAACATTCTTCTTCCGGACAGTCTCACCCTTTCATTGCATAAACGAAGGGTTTTAGTAGATGGAATCAAAGGCAAATATTTTGATGTAAACGATGTTTCAAAAGGGGTTTCCCTTGATTCAATACTTGAGGAGGTTGAAATAGCATATGTTAATAAAGCTATGGAATATTCCGGGGGTGAAAAAAGCAAGGCGGCTGAACTGCTCGGCATAAATATGCGTTCATTGAAATACAGGCTCGATAAACTGGGTATCGGGAGCTGACAATTTTTGTTTGTTAAAGACAAAATTTGTTCATTTTACCCTCATTTTAATATAGTAATGAGGGGAAGTTGTTTTAGCGCCATATAGTTGATATTTTATAAATACAATGAGTTATGATCTTAATGAATAAATCATGAAATCATGGCATGTTCCTTGCTCTGTATCATTGCGAAGTTGAAGCTGTTCAGCCACAGATTCACACAGATGAACGCAGATTTTAGTCCGCCGGAGGCGGATAAAATATATCTAAATAATTATCTGCGGATATCGGCGAAAATCTGTGGCCAAATTAATCGGCTGTTAGCTGAAAGCTACAGCCTAAACACTTACAGTCTAATTTAACTTAAACAAAGGAGGTTACAAAATGATTCAAAGATTAAGAGGGGAGAAAGGTTTTACACTTATTGAGCTCATGATCGTTATTGCCATTATCGGTATCCTTGCAGCTATCGCTATCCCGAACTTTATCGCATACAGGAATAAGGCATACTGCTCCCAGACAGAGTCCGATGCAAATTCGGTAGCCGCGTCTATTGCAGACTACTATTCAATTCCTACTCATACAGGAATGGTAACGCCTGATGATGTCGCTTTCGTTCCGCCGGTAAATACGTACACCTTAGGGGGAACGGTTGATGCTATCGTAATCACCATGACAGATGTAACTGGAAGATGTCCTGCAGACTATAGGACTGCGGGCGCTCCAACCGCTACAAACCCCGATGGTTGGGTCGGTCAAACTTATTTAAAGAATATGCAATAATCACCGTTGCTTTTCATTACACGCAACAGAGAGGAAGGAGAGTCAAATTTCTCCTTCCTCTTTTTATTTTGTGATTATGCTGTCAGTGTGGTATCTATATTTCACTTATGGGCCGTTACGAAAGAACCTGTACTTTTTTTGATCCTTTCGTT
>CAYVMK010000425.1:0-2602 GCA_964452445.1 uncultured Desulfonema sp.
TGGAGAGGCGCCATGATCTCCCGGCACTTCATTGACCGGCCGCTTTTCGCATGTGTACTGTCCGCCTTTATTGTTATCGCCGGATTGGCGGCGTTACGCACATTGCCGGTGTCGTTGTACCCTGATATCCTGCCCCCGATGGTCGAGGTTTCGACCAGCTATCCGGGTGCAACCCCCGAGGTGATTGCAGAAACGGTCGCCGCACCCCTCGAACAGCAGATCAACGGTACTGAAGGCATGTTGTACTTGCGCTCGGGCTCCGTGGCCAATGGCATGATGCAGGTGGTGGCCACTTTTGCAGTTGGCACTGATCCTGATCTGGCGGTCATCAATGTACAAAACCGGGTTCAGGCTGCAATGTCGCAACTGCCGGAAGAAGTGCGGCGGCAGAGTGTGATCGTGCGCAAACTGAACTGGAGTGCGGTGATGTATGTGACTATCGATTCACCGGATGGCCGTTACGATGCCCAGTTTGTGTCTAATTACGCCTTGATCAATCTCGTTGATCCATTGCGGCGTTTGCCCGGTATAGCAGCAGTCGATGCCTATGGGGCACAGGAGTATTCAATTCGCATATGGCTGCAGCCGGACAAATTGGCTCAGATGAATCTGACGCCGATGGATGTGGCGCGTGCCATAAACGAGCAAAATGCACAGTTTGCCACCGGCAGGATAGGTGATGAACCGATGTCCGAGCATGTGGACCTGACCATGACCATCACTGCTCAGGGTCGGCTGTCCACACCCGCGGAGTTTGAGAAGATCATCATCAAATCAGATCCCACCGGCGCCGTCGTGTATCTTAAGGATGTCGCCCGTGTTGAACTCGGCAGCCGCGGTTACAGTGTCAGGACCAGCCAGAATGCACGGCCCACGCTAAGTTTTGGGGTTTTTGCGCAACCGGGCGCGAATGTCATTGATATTGAAGAGCGTGTCATCGCCACTCTGAATGAGCTGGACGATAATTTCCCTAAAGGATTGCGGTGGCAAATACCGTTTGACACCACTTTGTTTGTGCGCGTTGCCATCAAAGAGGTCATCAAAACCCTGTTGGAAGCCGTGGTTCTGGTTTTTCTCGTGGTATTTCTGTTCTTGCAGAACTGGCGGGCCACACTGATTCCCTGTCTGGCCGTGCCGGTATCACTTATCGGTTCGCTGGCAGGGATATATGCACTGGGAGCCAATATTAATCTCGCCACATTGTTTGCAATGGTGCTGTCGATCGGTATCGTGGTTGATGATGCCATTGTGGTGTTGGAAAACGTTGAACGTCATATGCGAAATGATGGGCTCGGCGCAAGGGATGCGGCGCGCCTTGCCATGCAGGAGGTGACAAAACCGCTGATTGCAATCGTACTGGTGCTCACCGCCGTATTTCTGCCGGTGGCATTCCTGGGCGGGGTGGTGGGAGAGATGTATCGTCAGTTTGCGCTTACGATTTCAGTGTCGGTGATAATCTCCGGTTTTGTTGCGCTGACCTTGACGCCTGCCCTGTGTGCGCTGCTGCTTAAACCCACCAGCCATACTTCCAAGGGGATAGGCGAAAAATACCGTGTCTGGTTTGAGCGCATGACGCTCCGTTACGCAACCGGGGTTGGTTTTCTGTTGCGTCACGGGCTGCTCTCGCTGGTTCTGGTATTGGGAATGCTTGGGGCCACTTACGGTTTATCCCGGATTATACCAACATCTCTCGTGCCCGATGAAGACCAGGGTTACGTTGTTGCGTTACCATTCTTGCCGCCCGCAGCATCTCTTACCCGCACGGAGGCCGTCATGCACGAAATCGAAAAACACTTCAAAAACAATCCCGCGGTATTCGAGACGACTTCTTTAATTGGTATGGACCCGTACTCTTTTCTGCCTCGCACATCGAGCGGCTATGGGTTTGTCACGTTCAAACACTGGGACGAACGCAAGGACAAAGCCATGCAGGCCCCGGCAATACTCGATGAATTCAATACGCTGAACGGCCGGATCAAGGATGCGCTGGTGTTTGGCGCCAATCCGCCGCCGATCGAAGGCCTTTCTGCTACCGGCGGTTTTGAGGGCTTTGTTCAGTCTCGGGTGGGGACCGACTACAAGGCTCTGGAGGCGGCGACAACGAAGCTGGTCAACGCTGCTGCGACGCGTCCGGAGCTGGCGGGTGTGTTTACTTCCTTTTCTGCACAGGTTCCGCAGGTGCGCCTTAAAGTCGATCGTGAACAGGCAAAGTTGCTGGGTGTCGATGTTGATGAAGTGTTTGCCATCCTGCAGAGCACTTTTGGGGCTTATTACATTAATGACTTCAATATGGTCGGCCGGGTATACCGTGTGCAGATCCAGTCTGATGCCCAATATCGCACCCATTTGAGAGACCTCAGTCAGGTCTATATGCGCAGCAAGAGCGGCCGGCCGATCCCGTTGACGGCTATCGCCACTGCCGAGATCGTCACCGGACCTGATGTGGTTGAGCGTTATAATGTATTTCCCGCCGCCCGCATTCTTGGCGGGCCTGCGCCAGGTTACAGCTCCGGTCAGGCGCTGGAGGTTATGGAGCAATTGGCGCGTGAGCATCTGCCCGAGGGTTATACGCTTGACTGGGCTTCTCAGGCTTTTCTGGAGA
>CAYVMK010000426.1:0-2588 GCA_964452445.1 uncultured Desulfonema sp.
TCTTCGTGGCCTTCGTGGTGAAAATCAGACTTTTCACGAGTCCATCACTATTCACTATAACCGGTTATTAGCGCCTCACCAAGCCGGTTAATCAAAGCGATATCAGGCAGATCATAGTATATGCCGGAGCCGTGAGACTTCAAATCATCGACACCCCGGATGAATATGTAGAATATGCCCCCGAAAGAATCCTTGTAGTTATAACTTTTATTTTTAAACCGCAGAAATTGATGAAGCGCGAGCACATACAAATGATACTGAAGTATATATGATTCCTTTTCCATTGTCTCATAAAGAGAGGTCTTTCCGTAATATTCCATGCGGCTTCCCAGGTAATTCGATTTCCAGTCGACAAGAAAGAACCTTCCCTCATGATGAAAGACCATATCCATATAACCCTTCATGAAACCCTTTGCCGGCGCAAAAAGAAGGTTATCAGTCCAGCCCTGATAATCGCCTCTCATTTTAACTCCTCCGAAGCCATGAAAGATTTTTTTAATTGTATGCGGGGTTATCATTTTCAGCGGAAAGTAAAACTCCATTTCATTGACCCTGCTTTTCATATCGATCTCTGATAATTTCAGGGTAATCTCTTTTGCGTCAAGCATAGCTCCAAGGACATTATTTATCATGTTGCAGACAGGGGCTTTCCAGATTTCTCCGAAACCGTATTCCACCAGTTTGCGGGCAACAAGCTTTTCCCTGGAAGCCGGTTCCGGCTCCGAGTAATCCATATTTTCAAACAGATCATGAAAGAAAGTCCCCGGCCTCGCTCCCTTCGGAAAAGAAAATATATCCGGCTTTCCTGTATATTCCTGTAAATCTTTCGTGTCTCCGAAGATTTCCCTCGCTCCTGCATCAACATCCTTTATATCAAGTTTTATATCAGGGTATGCAGGACTTCTTGCCGCAAGGGACGAATAGCTTGATATCCTGAAGGTATCATCTATCTTTCCTGTAAAATTCCTGCAAAAAAGCTGCTCTGCGCCCTCTTCTGAAATATCGAATTTTCCGTTGAAGGGGAGAGGAAGAACCGAAAGGGTAATAGCGCCGTCTCCTCTTTTTACAAGATCATTCAAATCATAAATCAGGTCCGCATCTTTTTTACCGGTCAAATAATCTTTCAACGACGTTACGATATCTTCATCACAGGGACATTCGTTGTTGCGGGTGTAATGAAAGAGATAGGCCATAGCTGATGTTTCCGCGGAATTTATCCTCCCCCATACAAGATAACATCTTTTTTTGGCCCTCGTTAAGGAGACATATAAAAGCCTGATGTTCTCTGAAAGAAGCTCCTTTCCGGCCGACAGAATACTTCTTTCATCTCTGCCGAGATCCAGAACCGGATTTCTTTCTTCTCCTTCCTCATGAAACAGAATTTCATCTCCCCTGACCGCAGAGCCTCCCCAGTTGAAAGGACAAAAAACAATCGGAAATTCAAGCCCCTTGCTTTTATGTATGGTGACTATTTTAACGGCCTCGTCATCGCTCTCAAGCCGAAGAAGATGCTCTTCAAGCCTTTCTCCCGAAACATCTCTTTGTTCGGATAACCACCTCAGAAGTCCTGTAATTCCAAGAGTTTTTTCGGTCGATACCCTGTGAAGAATTTCTGAAAGATGGAGCAGGTTTGTTACGCGTCTCTCCCCGTCATGAAACCGTACAAGCCTTTCCCTGACCTTCTCCTTTTTCATGAAATGGCGGAACATTTTTATAAATCCGTACTTGTTCCAGATATGGCTGCACTCAATAAAAACGGCCTGACGCTTGTCCCATAAAAGAGGGTCCTGACCGGTATGATCGAGATCCTCACCCGAAACACCCATGATGTCGGTTACAAGGGCCGACTTTACATTTTTTACGTTTGACGGGTCCGAAAACGCCGCGAGCAGCCTTTCCAGTTCCATTGCCTCGCCGGAATCAAAGACGTTTTCATGGCTGTATATAACAGAAGGTATTTTTCTCTTTAACAGAGACTCCTTTACTGTCAGAGCCTGATCATTTGTCCTTACAAGGATTGCTATATCCCCTTCTCTGACACACTCTTTTGCTTCCTTATCCTTTGATTTTGTCAGGCGTAAAATTTCAGATGCAACAGACTCCGAAATTATCTTCTCTGCCTCTTTTCTTGGTATCGGTTTGTTATTTTCCGAATATATGTCCGAAAACATATGCCACAGAGTCAATGGCGCATGAGGTAAAGGCCGGTCGGTCTGTTTCTCTTTATGCCCGGAAACTCCGTTTATGAAAGCAATCTCGTCAAATACAAACGGTTTTTTTATTAAGGAGAATATCGCATTCACGGCATCAACCAAGCCGGGATCAGACCGCCAGTTCTCTGTAAGAGTGTTCTTTGAACCTGCCTTTGCGGCGGCTTTCATGTATGAGAATATATCGGCTCCTCTGAAACTGTATATGGCCTGCTTCGGGTCTCCGATAATAAAAAGGACGCTTTCTTTTGAGTCAAAGAGATTTGAAAATATTTCATACTGGACAGGATCGGTATCCTGAAACTCATCAATAAGAGCCGCCTGGTATTTCTGCCTTATCCGGAAAGCAAGATCATTGCCTCCGCCATTTATAAGGGC
>CAYVMK010000427.1:0-2584 GCA_964452445.1 uncultured Desulfonema sp.
ATTGTTCCTGTAATTTGAAGGCGCTTTACCCTGCTATTCGCCCTTCTTTTCACGCTCCCTTGTTAAGCAGTAGATTCCTTTTCCCTCGAACGCCGGCATGAAGCAGAGATTGTCCGATTTGCATTCGGCTTTGCGCCGGTCCCAGGCTTTCCACCGGGAGATCAGGTCCGGCTCTCTTATAAAGGGCCTGCACATTGAAATGTAATCAGCCGATCCCTCTTCGACAAGCTGTTCGGCGACATCAAAAGACCGGTTTCCGCCGACAAGAATAAGAGGTATTTTGATCTGTTTTTTAAAGGCTCGCAGCTCTTCCCTGAAATAGGCTTCTTTATCTGCAGAGTTTATACCCGACCGGCTTGGAGATAATTTTCCGCCGGTGAGAATGCCTCCGCTGATCTCAATTGCGTCAAGACCTGCATCGGAAAGAAGGTTTGCGGCAGTAATAGAATCCTCTAAGCCGAGACCGTTTTCCATAAAATCCCGGCAGTTCATTTTTACCAGTACAGGATAATTATTGCTCACAACATTTCTGATCGCTTTGAGAATTTCGATATGAATTCTTGCCCGGTTATTTACGGTTCCGCCATAATTGTCGGAGCGCCTGTTGAACGCAGGGGAAAGGAACTGGCTTAAAAGATAGCCGTGGGCGGAATGTATCTGAACCCCGTCAAAGCCTGCTGATTCAGCCCTGCGGGCGGCTTCGGCAAAAGCTGTGACGAGTTTCCCGATATCATGAGCGGTCATTTCTTTCCGCGGGGTTTTGGCGAGCCCTTCATAATTCGAGACAACGAGCGGAGTCTGTCCTGTCAGATTTTCAGCCGCAAAATGACCGGCGTGAGCAAGCTGCATGACGATCCTGCCGCCTGCTTCATGAACGGCGGTCGCCATTTTCCGGAGTCCCGGAATCAATTCATCACTGAAGACTCCAATCTGCCACGGGGTTGCCTGACCGTCTGTCCGGACATAAGCATGGCTGCTGATTATAAGCCCGACGCCCCCTTTTGCAAGGGCTCTCATTGTTTCAATCAGTTTCGGAGTAACCGCGCCTTCGGGGGAAGCCATACCTTCCCATGTTGCTGACCGGACGAAGCGGTTTGCCAGTTTCATGCCGTTTATTTCACTGCTTTCAAACAATTTGCTCATGCTTTTCTCCCTGTACGGTTGTTGGCTGCATCTATCCGTAACGTTTTATCTCTTGTTGTGAAAAAACTATCACAGTTTAAGACATGAGGCAAGGCAAAGGATGCGCGGTTCCACGGTAAATTTGTTCCAACGGATCTCCCTCCCCAGAGAAAAAAGGTGCGAGTTGAAACGGCCCTGATTCTAGTGACCGTAAAGTGGAACAGACTTAGATGAGCTTTAATCCTGTTGTCAAAATTTCTTTTGCCAACGGATTCTGCAAATGAAAATCCTTGGGTGAAAAAGGAATTACTTCTATTTCGCTGCTTACTGACAGCGTTATTTTTCTTATTTTATCTTTATCATCAATCCTGTCGCCTACAAATATTTCCGAAACAAGAGCGATATCGATATCACTCCATTCCTGATAATCCCCCCTGGCATAGCTGCCGAAAAGTATCGCTTCCCTGATTGGAATGTTATGCAGATTTAATTCCTTAAGATAATTGTCAATAGTGTTTCTTATTTTAGCAGGGAGCTGAACCATGTATAAAACTCCTTTATTTTGCTCAAATGTTCGCTCGCATATTCCGCATCACATCGTTTGTAAAATTCCTGCTTATAGTCAGGATATCTCGTCTGAATGTTGAAATCGTTTATCTTGTCGATCAAAAACTTCTGCTCATCACTTAATTCAATTTTTGACAATTCTGCCAGTCTGACAAGATTATGGATTTTCGGAGGCAAATTATTATCGTTCTTATCGACATATAGCGCTTTTAAAATCTTTTCTAACGCTAAATGTCCGACAAATAAACACCAGTCATACCTCCCCGAATTAAATATGGCTTCTGAAGATTCAAGATCATGATAAGCGCTTTCACGCCAATATTTGATATGTTCTTCTTTTGTCATCAGTCCACTGCCTGGTTTGCCATGAAATATCCTTTTGATATGTAATTTACATCATTTATAAAAGAATATCAACAGCAGTTAATGCTGGTGTATTTTAAGAAGAATAAATCTGTCGTTTTCCATCCCTGTGATCAACCGGATAAAGCATCGTTCCCTTTTCCTGAATATCTTTAACAAGCGCCTGAAGTTTGGCTTTTTAGACCTGGTAAAATTAGCATATGATTCGATTGAATGTAACCATAACTTCCACTAACTCGTAATGCACCCACAAAAAATGTTCGACCTTCTCAAAGAAATCGTGCCATTCTCAAACAATCAGGCCGAAAATGATCTGCGCCGGTTGCTTTCGATCAATGGTTGGCGCTATAATTCTCTATCTCATTCGCAGTTATTTGTCTATGTCGAAAACAATGTGTTGCCGCGTCCGAAGCATCACGCCTTTTATTCGAGGGCAAACGCCCAAAGTTTATGACCAATGCTGAATAGTGCAAATAATTTGGTAGCGTTGTCAATAGGAGACCTGGAATAATGCTCTCCAATCCGCCGCCGG
>CAYVMK010000428.1:0-2568 GCA_964452445.1 uncultured Desulfonema sp.
AATCGAGCGCCTCCTTACCATCTTTAACAACATGGATGTCATTTATAAGATTGTTGTTTTTTAACGCCCTCAGCGTCAGCTCTATGTGATCCTCGTTGTCCTCCACCAACAGAATATCTACCGGTTTCCCTTTCATTTGATATTGACTCCTTTTAAAAATGAACGTCCAACATCGAACATTGAACATCGAACGTCGAATAATGATGTCGCTCCGCTCCTCAAATTATTCTAAAATCGAATAAAAAAACAAATACTAAATGAGAAACAAAGGTTCAGGATTGCTGTTTTCCCGTCCTCTGACATCCGACCTCTGTTTCTTCATCTTTTCTTTTTTGCTTTTTGTTTTTCATTCAGCATTCGATGTTGGCCGTTCGATGTTCGATGTTCATTTCCTTCCCTGTTTTTTAGCTTCATACAGCGCATCATCGGCCGTCTTGATAAATCTCTCCACGCTGCTTTCATAATCATATTCCACAATGCCTGCGCTGATGTCAATGCTCCCCATCTCTTTTTCTTTGACCGATTTTCGTATGCGTTCGGCCACGATATTGGCATGTTCTATGTCAGCGCCGGGCAGAATGACGGCGAACTCATCCCCGCCGCAACGGCAGCCGGAGTCAACCTTCTCCCTGATGGAAAGGAGGATGATCTTCCCTACTTCCTTAAGCGCCCTGTCTCCTTCAAGGTGGCCGAAGGCGTCATTATATCCCTTGAAATGGTCGAGGTCGAACATGATAAGTGTCAGCTTTCCGTTTTGCCTCTTTGCCCTGACCATCTCTTCCTCTATCTTTCGATAAAAATACCTGCGATTAAAGAGGCCCGTCAGATCATCTGTGATGACAAGCCTTTCCATATCGAGACCAAGCCTCGCTTTCTCCCTTTCCATTTCATGTTGCTTTATAGCCTTAAATATGACGGAGGACAAAAGCACCTGATAGTTTCCCGACTTGACCACATAATCATACGCGCCCTTCTTCATCGCCTCGACGGCAATCCTTTCATCACCATGGCCGGTTACCATGATCATGGGTATATCGTATCCCCGCTCCATAATACGCTCAAATACAGTTAGACCGTCTATTCCGGGAAGTGAATAGTCCAGCAGTATCGCCGCGGGACGGGCATCCCGGTCAAGACCTTCCAGATACAGCAGAACGTCTTTTCCCGATTCGAGCAGGAAAACCTCAAATGAGGGATCAAGCGCCAGCTTAGTAAGAGCCGCATGATCCGGATTGTCTTCGATGATCAGGATTTTCATGGATGCACCTCCCTGCCCCCCCGCAGGCTTGCCCTGTTGCACCGGGGAGGAGCGCCGAAATCGGCCGCAAACAGGTCATACAACTTCTTCTTCTCCTCCTCATGCCAGCCGGTTTCTAAAGGAATATACCTGAAAAAGCAATCATATTTTTCCACGTATCCCCGATCCCTGACCCCTGATCCCCGACTTCCGGCCCCTTCTCAGGCACAGAAAAATAGAAGGCCGCCCCTTTGCCCCTCTCCGATTCCACCCGGACAGAACCGCCATGAATCCCGGTAATCCTTTCCACAATGGCAAGGCCTATGCCCGTCCCCTTTGCGTCCACCTCCTTCAGTCTCTGGAATATCTGAAATATCCTTTGATGATGCTCCGGATCGATGCCGATGCCGTTGTCCTTCACGTAAAATTCGTGGAAGCCGCCTGTCTTTTTGCACCCGACCTCAATCACCGGACTTTCGGCATCTCCCATATATTTGATGCTGTTCTGGATCAGGTTCTCGAAGACCTGAAATATCCTGTTCCTGTCGCAATGGATAACGGGAAGGTTGCCCCGCACATTCGCCTTTATGCCCCTCTTTTTCAACTGGGGGCCGAGAACATCCAGGACATTCTTGATTATCTCCACGGAAGGGACGTCCTCAAAAGCGCCGGACGTCCTGCCGATCCTCGAAAACTCGAGGAGATCGTCGATGAGAATCTCCATCTGCCTGACATTGGCCTGGATGCGCGCCAGGTATCTTTTTCCCGTGTCGTCCAGTTTATCCTGAAAGTCGGCAAGGAGGATCGAAGAGAAGCCCTGGATAGAAACGATAGGCGCCCTCAGGTCATGGGATATGGTATAGACAAAGCTCGCCAGCTCCGCGTTCTTTTTCCTGAGGTCTTCCTCGGCTTCCACCAGTCTGCTGATGTCTCTGAGAAAACCCAGTGTCCCGGTTACATTGCCCTGGCTATCCTTAAGCAGAGAACCGGAGATACTGATCGGAATTTTTCTTCCGTGTTTTGTAAGTAATGTCATTCTGTAGTCCTGAAACTTTTGGCCTACGGTCAGGAGGCCCATGATGTCTTTCGCCCTTTCCATTCCTGTGTCATAAAACGTACACACATGTCTGCCCAACAACTCATCATTGCTTTCATATTCCAGAGTCTCTGCCATAACCCGATTCGCAAAGGTAATTATCCCCCGTTTATCTGTCGTCACCACCATGTCAACAGATGTCTTGAAGATGGTGTCCATAAAGTCTCTGGATTTTCTGATTTCCTCTATCAGCCTTGCCCTTTCGGTGACATCTTCTATGACCATGATGATATCT
>CAYVMK010000429.1:0-2558 GCA_964452445.1 uncultured Desulfonema sp.
CAGGCTTACAAAGCCGACAGCGGCAAATACCGCAGTTTCCCATCCTAAAAGATTGGCGAAGGTAATGCCTGCCGCCGCACCGATAAAGAATATGGGGGTGACGATGCCGCCGCTTCCGCCAAAATTCAGAGTTATGGAAGTGAACAACATCTTCATAAGAAAGGCGTACCAGGGAACATTGCCGCCCTGCAGGCATGTTTCGATGGTATCCAAGCCAAGCCCCAGGTAGTGCGTGGAAAAGAACAATGTTAAAAGGATCAGCAGCATACCGCCAATGATTCCTTTTAAGGGTTCCCAAAGGCGCAGCTTTTGCGAGATTTTCTCTCCAAATCTCAGTATTTCGATCAGCAGGACGGAGCACACGCCAAAAAATATTCCGGCGAAAACAAATCTTAAGACAAGGGTTTCCGTGAACAGGGGCTTGAATGTGAGCGCCTGATGAAAATAAGCCACGCCGAGAGAAGATGATATATGATAGGCGGTTATGCCGGCGATAAAAGAGGGCAAGAGGACATCATAGTTTATCATGCCGATAAAAAGGACTTCCATGCCGAAAATTGACCCGGCGATCGGCGTGCCGAAGACAGACGCGAAGCCGGCGCTGATGCCGCAGATAACCAATTTTTTTCTGTCCTCGTCGTCGAACCGGAATAGATCGGCCATTAAGGAAGTGAGACCGGCGCCTATTTGGGCGCAGGGGCCTTCCTTGCCTGCCGAGCCGCCGAATGCCAGCGTGACAAGCGTTGCCGCAAGCTTTACGGGAACAACAAGCGGACTGATTCTACCCGCACGTTTGTGAATGGCCTCGATAACCTTTTCCGTCCCATGACCTTTGGCGTCAGGCGCACCGTATTTTACCAGAAGCGAGCTGACGAAAAACGCTCCCGGCAGAAGCAGGAAATAATAGGGGTGTCCACCGCTGATCTCCGATAACCAGGCAAGGAGGCGGAGAAATATCGTGGTCGCCAAGCCTACAATAATGCCGGCTAAAGTGGCCAGAAGCACCCATTTCATGATGCTCACAAAGAGTACAGATTCTTCGATTAATCTTTTTTTCATATCAAAGTGTTAGTATGGGGCAGATGATTGGTCATGCCGATTGACTGGTTATTACGCTCAGAAAAAGCTTCCAGAGTTCTTCATATCTTTCCACGAGATTAAAGTTACGGTCGTTAATTGTCCAAATGGTTACAAGGCCCTGGATCATGCCGAAAAGAAGTTGCGCCGCCCTGTGCAGATCGACATCATCTCGTATTTCCCCGGAGACAACACCCTGCGCGAAAAGGTTTCGCAAGGCATTGATGTAATTGTCAATAATCCCTGCCACCTTTTTGTTCAACTGTTTGTCGCCCTGCGTGATAATTTCCGCAATGACACGAAACGATAGGCCCCGCC
Organism: uncultured Desulfonema sp.; assembly: GCA_964452445.1. Classification (GTDB taxonomy): domain Bacteria; phylum Desulfobacterota; class Desulfobacteria; order Desulfobacterales; family RPRI01; genus RPRI01. The sequence continues at coordinate 1,396 of CAYVMK010000429.1, forward strand.
GCTGTTCAATAGCGGAAAAGTGGTTTTTCAGGGTCATGTCCAGCGTTTCGAGCCTGCTACTGGCTGTGCCTTCGGCCTTGCTGATGTCCCCCAGGAGATTATCGGCAATATGATCCGCCATAAGCGACATAATGCTTTTTTTACTGGGAAAGTGGCGGTAAATGGCACCCTCCGTAACGCCTACTTCCTTCGCGATCTTGCGGATGGTCACATATTCGCTTCCGTATTTAACGATTAATTTCCTCGCCGCATCAACGATCTGCTGCTGTCTGGAAACAATATTTATATTACGTTTGACCATGCTCACCTCTTCCTTTTGGAGAAAGAAGGCCATCCATCTCGATATGCGAGGGCCCGGCTGATGATAAATACAAAATATTATTGCTATCAATCCCCTCCATTATTTTGAGGAGACGACGAAATGCGTCCGTCTGTTCTTTGCCCATGCCTCTTCATTATGCCGCGGATCCAGTGGACGTTCCAGACCGTAACTCACGGTCTTTATCCGCTTGGCGTCAATCCCCATGTCGATGAGATATTTTGCCGCCGCCTCGGCTCGCCTTTGACCTAAAGCCAGGTTGTATTCGGCTGTGCCCCGCTCGTCGCAATTACCTTCGATGACAATTTTGACATCCTTATTTTTAGCCAGCCACTCCGCAGCCTTTTGAAGGGACGCTCGCGCCTCATCTTTGAGAGTATATTTGTCAAAATCGAAATGGATGTCGGCAAGCTCTTTAATCTCCTGGGGAATATTGACGGCAGGCTTTTTTACGGATTCCGATAGCCCTTCTTTCTTTTTTGCCTCTTCCCGTGCGGTGAAAGCCGCTTCCTTTGCCGCCTGCTCTTGTTCAGCACGCTTCCTTGCGGCTTCAGCATCTTGTGTGCTTTTTTCAGGCGCTTTAACGACAGGTTCCAATGCGGCCGCCAGTGGCTCTTTCGACACACTATCCTCTTTCAGGACTGTCTTCTTTGCACAACCGGACACGAAAACGAGCATCACCACCATTGTAAAGATCATAAAACCCCAGCTTCTCTTCATAGTAACCATTTTCTCTCCTCCCCTTTACAATTTTTTATTCTTCCCTCCTTCAAGGAGGGATATGCATCTCAATGATAACAAAACATCAGGCTTTCTTTCGACTCTCATGTAAACATTTATTCAC
>CAYVMK010000430.1:0-2554 GCA_964452445.1 uncultured Desulfonema sp.
TCCTTAAGAAAATGTTGCTGACTTCCGGCGCGAGACAGACGCCTTAAAAGGAACCATTCCTTCAAGAGCTATAGTACCATACTGCGGCCGTTAAAATCTGTAGGCATAATAATATGAGTTTTATGAAACGTCAAGGGAAAATTATCAGTGGGGAATATCAGCACGTTGAATTACGGACATCTATCGTTTTAAAGGCTTATTATTGTGCTTTCGCGTGCCGGTTCTATGAGACTTTTGCATAACGCCCCCTTTTGCCCGATTAGCGCTATCCTCGAAATACTAAATGTATTCCTGTGGTTGAAATTTTCACCTTCCTTGAACTTGAGCAAAATTGGATGTTCTGCAAAGCTCTTGCGGCATCTTTCAATATCGTACTTCTCATTGAAAAAATCTCCTCGGATTTTTTAAAGTGTTAAGCCTATATCTGTAAAACACAGGGTGCTTTGAAGCAGGAAATTTGCCGAAGCAGGATTTACGGAATCTGCTTTAATCTTCCTATGAAAAGAGAATGAAGCGGGATCAGAATGTCGGCGATGTTTTTTATTTTCTGGGCTGAATCATATGCCTTGATGGCATCGATATGAACGCCGGGGCAAATTGCCGCTCCTTTTTCCGGGAAATTCTTTTCATTGCAGCAAAAGCCTGTAATTACGGCTTTCCCTTCCGAAGTGTTTATAACAACCGACTGCCCGCCTATGGAATGACCCGGGGAAAAAATGACCCCTATTCCGTTCTCTATCACGGCATCTCCCTCGATTTCAACGACATTGACTCCATCAAGAACATCCGGGTAGTACCTGTGATCTATCGGGTGGGGATTTTTAAGAAACGTAAGCTCGGCTTTTTGCGCATAGACCACGGCGTTTTTGCATTTATAGTCGTTCTCGCAGTGGTCGTTATGAAGATGAGTATGGATTATCAGATCGATATCTTCGGGTTTGAGATCAAAAGAGGCAAGCGCATCCTCAAATTCAAATACCTTGAATCCGCATTTCTTTTCAGTCTCCTCCGATACGACAAATTGTTCAAGACCGGTATCTACAAGGATCTTTTTATCCCCGCCTTTTATATAAAACATGTAAACAGGAAGTAATATCCTTTTCCCGTAATCGCGCAGATATGTCATTATACCCTGGTCGGTTTCATTTATCCCGACTGCAACCGGATGTATTGTGTATTCCCGCATCGTTATACCTTGAACCCTAACCCCGATAAACGGGATAAGTACCTTCACGAAATAATTTTCTGATAGAAACACGCAGAAAATTATTTCTAAGGTACTAATCCCTGACCCCTGATCCCCGATTTACGTCTTTCTCTTATCGTTGAAAATATGGTCTGAAATAACAATCTTCTGTATTTCAGATGTTCCCTCGTAAATTGTGAAAACACGGGCATCCCGGTAGAATCTTTCCACGGGATAGTCCTTGGTGAATCCGTAACCGCCGTGAATCTGAAGCGCTTTGCCGGTAATGCGATTGACCATTTCCGAAGCAAAGAGCTTTGCCATTGACGCCTGAGCGCTATAAGGTTCGCCCCGATCTTTCATGGCAGCCGCCGAATACATAAGTTGACGTGCAGCCTCGATTTCAGTGGCCATGTCGGCAATTATCCATCGCAGCCCCTGAAATTTTGATATCTTCTGACCAAACTGCTCGCGAGTCTTGGCGTATTTGACAGCGGCATCCAAACACGCCTGCGCCACTCCGATGGACTGTGCCGCGATTCCGATGCGTCCGCTGTCAAGTGCAGTCATGGCGATTTTAAAACCTTCGCCTTCTTTTCCCAAACGGTCGGATTCCGAAACCCGGCAGTTTTCAAAAATCAGATCCGTAGTGTCCGAGGCGCAAAGCCCCATCTTGTCTTCTATGTTGCCGACGATCATACCCGGATTGCCCCGATTTACCAAAAAGGCGCTGATGCCTCTGTGCCCCGCGCTTTCATCCGTTTTTGCCGTAACAATAACCAGGCCGCCGTTTTTCCCCGATGTAATGAACCGCTTGGTGCCGTTGATGACATATTCATTGCCTTCTTTAACGACAGTTGTCATCTGAGCGGCCGGGTCCGATCCGGCATGAGGTTCGGTCAGTGCAAAGGCGCCGATAATCTCACCCGAAGCCAGCTTCGGCAGATATTTTTTCTTCTGCTCCTCGTTTCCGAATGTGACCAGACTTCCGCAAACAATGGAGTTGTGAACGGACATAACCACGGCTGTGGACGCGCATGAATACGCAATTTCAGAAAGCGCCAGAACATAGCTGATGGTATCAGCTCCTTCGCCGCCGTATTCCGTCGGCGTTATCATGCCCATCAGACCGAGCTCGGACATCTTTTCAAAGTTATCGGCCGGAAACTCTTTTGTCTCATCCCGTTTCATGGCTGTGGCAGCCACAACCTTCCTTGAAAACTCCCTGACCATATCCCTGATCATGAGCTGTTCATCGGTAAGACAATATGACATGTTTTACTCCCTTTATATATGTTACGAAGCCGTCAATCATGGTCCGTAGATAACGACGACAAGCTCCGCCTTTTTCTCCCCGACATTTTTAAG
>CAYVMK010000431.1:0-2550 GCA_964452445.1 uncultured Desulfonema sp.
GTTAATCCTGTCTAAAACACTTTGCGTCCTTGGCGCCCTGGCGGTTCAAATTCTTTAAACCGGAAAACAAGGTAATCGGCAAAATGAGGGAAACGCATGAATGCATGGGCCCATGTCCCCAGGTCTGTAATCCACCGGGCGGAGCAGTCTGAACGATGCGGCAAAAATTGGATATTTGGAACATTCTCAATAATTCGTGTTTAGAACGCTGTTTAATTTTGAGAGGTGGAACATGATAATAGAATATTGTCAAAAAGCCATGGAATCGGCTGAATACAAGCATCTGCCGGATGGAACATGGTTTGGCCAGATTTCAGGCTTTAAAGGCGTGTGGGCCAATGGGCGAACAATTGAGCAATGCCGTCGAGAGTTGATTGATGTTTTAGAGGAATGGCTGATTCTAAAGCTCAGGGATGGCGACTTGATTCCGGAAATAGACGGCCTTAAGTTGGAAATTCGTCAACTCGCTGTTGCATAGGCCATTATGCCGGTTTCCCGAAGAGAACTTATAAAAAAGTTCAGAGCCTTGGGTTTCAATGGACCATATTCAGGAGGCAGACACCAGTTCATGGCCAAGGGAGATCTGAAGGTGAGGATTCCAAACCCGCATCAAAAAGGCGAAATATCCGATAGTCTTCTAAATGAGATTCTCCGGCAGGCGGAAATAAGCAATGAGGATTGGAAAAACCCTTGATCGGAAGGCCCCCTGTAATCCTTCGCGTCTTGGTTCAATGCTTCGTGTTCTTTGGCCTTCAGGCTTCAGTCTTTCGCTGTTCACTCTGTGCCTATGTGCCTTTGACTCTTTGCCCCTTTCGGGGTATGGGAAGTAAAAAGAAGTTACTGAAAAACAATTTTCCGAGTGTTATGCAAAAGTCTCACAAGGATAAGATGGTTTTAACCAGGTAGTGACTATGAAAGATCATTTTATAAAACCTGAAACCGATTTCATCGAAAATCCCAATCAGTTCACTAAAGAAATTATCAAACGCTGCGTACAGGAGAATGCGATTGTAGCTGTTTATCTTTTCGGCTCTGCTGCTATGAACCGGATGAAACCTTCAAGCGATTTTGATGTGGCTCTTCTTCTTGAAAACGGATCCGAATCAATTTTTCCGCTGCTTCAATTTGGTACCGACCTCGAAAAAATATCCGGGCGACGTATAGATCTGGTCATACTTAACCGGAGCGGAGAATTGCTTCAATATCAGGTTCGCCGTTTCGGCAAACTCATATTCGAGCGGGACAAGCTCAAGAGAAAAAAATTTGAAATCAGCGGGCGCAAACGATATGAGGATTTTATCCACCTGCATAACAGATATATAAAAACGGTTTTATACGGAGCCGGGCGTGGTTGATGTAGTTTTAGTTGAAAAAATACTTGGGGATATTAAATCGAATGTCAGTGAATTGAGACAGGCAACAGATATCACCTGGGAGATTTACCGGACAGATAAGAGGTCACGCCGCTTTGTTGAACGCACTCTTCATATTCTTATCGAAGCCTGTATCGACGTAGCGCAACATATTATTTCTGATGAACAACTCAGAGAACCAACAAGTTACCGCGATACCTTTGCTGTGCTTGCTGAAAGCGGTATCATACAGCCGGAAGACCTGACTCGCATGGAGAATATGGCATCTTTCAGAAATCTTATCGTGCATTACTATGAACGGATTGATGATGCCGCAGTTTATGGTTTTTTCAAGCGGAACCTTTCGGACTTTGATATTTTTGTACGAAGTATTGTGAAATACATGAAGAAGATTAATTCGAATGTTAAATCAAAATAAATGCTTTTTTATGAGTTTGGGAGGTAAAAAAGGAGTTCTTGAAAACAATTTTCCGGGAGTTGTGGTAAAGGTCTCAACCTATGAATAAAAATAATATTACCTGGCATAATGTGCTGGTTTCCAGAGAGGACCGGGAAAAACTCCACGGACATAAGGCGGCAGTTGTCTGGTTTACCGGGCTTTCCGCTTCCGGGAAATCGACAGTTGCCCATCTCATTGAAAGAGAGTTGTTTTCGCGGGGGTGCTCTACCTATGTTTTTGATGGCGATAACGTGCGTCACGGGCTTTGTTCGGATCTTTCCTTTTCGGCGGCGGACAGATCAGAAAATATCCGCCGGATAGGCGAGATGGTGAAGTTGTTTGTTGATGCCGGTATCATAGTTCTGACTGCATTCATATCGCCGTTTCGAAAAGACCGTGAAAGAATAAGGGCGCTAATCTCTGAAGGGCGATTTTATGAGATATACATGAATTGTCCTGTGGAAGTCTGTTCAAAAAGAGACAAAAAAGGAATATATGAGAAGGCAAAGGCTGGAATTATAAAAGAATTTACGGGAATATCTTCACCGTATGAACCACCGCTTTCTCCTGAACTGATCATAGATTCGGCGGAAACAAGCGCCGATGAGGCTGTATGCAAAGTAATATCTTTGCTCGAACAGGGGAAAATAATATAAACACCAATTTTCGCGGAACGATTTGACATAACATTTTCGTCGGCTCTTGATGGAGCCAGCTCAAAATAATGTAATAAAGAAA
>CAYVMK010000432.1:0-2541 GCA_964452445.1 uncultured Desulfonema sp.
CCCATGATCTTATCATTTTTATGCAGCCGCTTTCCTTCCATCAGGGCAATAAATACAGGGCTGTTTCCATCTCCCGCAACCTGCAAAATTCCAATCAGACGCGGAAGCTGGTTTTCTGCCGGCTGTTCCGGTCTGTCATCTCCGGGCTTATGCGACTGCGGCTTTACTTCGGGTTTTGCAGGAGGATCCAGGCGGGCGATCACTTTTTCCATATCCGGGCTTTTCGACCGGTTGTTTGCTTCCGGTACGGTTGAATCCGCAAGCTGTTTCCATTTGGCGCTTGCACTTTTGAGACCCTCCGACCTTTCTGCTATCGGACGGCCGAAAAGGTCGGTCAGCAGGTAGGCGTTAACGACGATCGCAGCGATACCCGCTATTATAAAAGCGTCGATTATCAGCCGTTTGTAGGCGCCGCTCCGGGTCATGTGCCTCCTGAAGATTCATGTGCGCCGCCGCCGTGTGCAATTTTATATCTGAAGAAAAAAGAACCGGTTGTCACTGCCTTATTGGAAACAGGATCTATGCTTATCTTCAGATTGACGGCCTTAAGAAAAGGCATCTCCCCGTTAAGAGCTTGAAACCATCTGAAAGCGTCTGCAAAGCTTCCTGTAAAGGAAACATCAACCGGCGCCTGACCCTCTGAAGCCGTTATTGCCTGCCTGTTGAGTGTTATCGGAGGCAGTCGCCGGTCCGATGAAAGCTTTTTTAAGCGATTGTCAATGGTCAAAAATCCCAGATCGACAGATTCAACATCAAGAAAAAGACGGTTGCCTTCGGCAGAAATGCCGGCGGTGCTTTCCGAATGCTGCTGCCAGAACTGTTCATCCATCCGGAGCGTTTCCATCTCTTCTCTTGCAAGTTTGAGCCGCTTGATCTCTGATGCGTTATACCATGTAATTAATACAACGGCAGACCAGAGAATACCGGTTAAGATCCATTTATTTCTCATGCTGTCCATCATTTCATATCCACCTTGATGTGAAACTTATAGCTTTGAAGCGTCGGATCCCCTGCGATTCCATCCATATCAAATCCGATATCCCCCATAACGGGCGGACGGCTTGGGTTCAGGTTGCGGGCCAGGCCTTCAACCATGGCAGAAAGAGTCGATTTTATTTGGTCGGGCCCGTCAGCGCTGACAATCCCTCTTATGGTGACCTGAGATGGGGATTCAAGATTGAACAGCAGTTCCCGGACTGTCACGTTTTCAGGCAAACTGAGCGCTATGCCGAAAAGTATTTCTGCAGGGTCAGGTCTTTGTCTATCATTCATAACAATATCGAGCATTTCGTTATAATGCCCTACGATCCTGCGGTTGTCCGAAATATCTTTTGACATGGAGGCTGCTTTCGGCAAAATATTTCTATGAGACCAATAGCTGAAATAAGCGGTTTCAGCGCAGAGCAGCATGAGAGTGATAATGCCTGTGATGATTCCGGTGAGCTGAACGGTATGCCAGAATTTTTCCATAACCACCATTCGGTGGCTAATGGCGGGCATAGTTGCCGAGTCGATGTCTGCCCGTGAAAAGGCAGCCAAAGGTCCGGGCATCGGATTTTTATTATCGGCATCCCGGCCTTCTTCCCTGTCTGTTCCTATGCGCCGGATATTTTTTCCGATCTTTTCGGAAAGGCCTGTTTCATCGATATTTGCGGAAGGCACTATGTAGAACCTGCTGATTTCCGATTTGACTTTCTGGGAAAAGAGATAAAGGGACTGGCTGATTTCAAATGCCAGAGCGTCAAGCTTCTCATTTTTGCCTTCGGAGGACTCGGGGAGCATAATGCTTCTGGAGAAAAGGAAGTTTCCGTTGACATAAAAATAGAGGTAGCTTTCAGCCGGCAGCGGGTGGATGAGGCAAAAGCTTCCGCCGGGCTCGGCATCTGACAATTTGCCTATGTTGTCCTGCCAGATGTATGCCGGTGTTGTAATGCGGTCAGGCCGGAGGCCGGCTTCGGTCAGACGGTTGTAAAGACTGAAGGCGAGCGGCTCCTTCAGATAGTAGGCATAAAGACTGCCGGGATCCCGGCCTGTTTTGAAGTAAGAGTAATTAAAGAAATCCGACATATCGGGGCTTGCCGGAAATGACTCTGCAAGCTTTCTTCGGATGAAGGGCTCGGCAATGGACCTTTTCCCTGAGGTAAAAGGATAAATGGAATTCCCTGCAACATAATCCGGCAGGACCAGAATAATTTCTTTCAATTTTTTTGCTTCGGCAGGAATGGAAACGGATAAATCATCAGTTGATGATGTCTCTGAGAACGGTATAATTCCTATGATCTTGCCGTTCTTTTCCTTTCTGCCGTAAAGGATCATGAGCAGCTGATGATTATAAAATATTATGATAAGTTTGTTCTTTTTGTCCATGCCGGTTGAGGCTGTCTCCAATGCATCGTTTCTTTTTAGGAGCCGTTACGAAATAACCAATACATTTCTGACTATTTCGTTAGGAGCCGTTACAAAATAACAATTACATTTCTGACCATTTTGTTACGGCTCCTTATGCCTGTCACGGCTTACGGCTCCTTATGCCGGTCACGG
>CAYVMK010000433.1:0-2525 GCA_964452445.1 uncultured Desulfonema sp.
GCCTGAGCAATGGGGCCTAAACCAACATTTTTTTCTCCCCGTGAGGCTTTTAAATCGGTAAACCCTATCCAGGAAAATAATATTGATTTCATAGCCGTATTAGATACAAAATTTTTTATATATATACAAGAAATTTTATCTGGGAATCAGAGAAAGGATATAGCCTGGCTGCTTCATTTAACCAGCGAATAGTATTTCAAGATAGAATCTTGTGATAGGGTCGGCGTCCTCAAATGAATACTCCGGGTTTTTGTTTTTTTCCGCCATTTTGCTTCTTATGCCTGATGCCAGTTTTTTCCCGAGTTCCACTCCGAACTGATCAAACGGATTGATGCCCCAGATAAAAGCTTCATAAACCGTTTTTGCTTCATAAAAAGAGAGAAGACGTCCTATATTTTCCGGAGACAAATCGTCCAGCAATATGGTTGATGAAGGCCTGTTTCCGGGGAAATGCTTTGCTCCATCCGTGTCGTTTTTTCCGGCGGCGAGAGCGGCAGGCTGGGCTATAAGGTTTGCCCAGAGCTCCTGGTGGTTTGTAACCCCTTTTGATATGCTTTTATACTGCCCGTAACAAGGATTTATAACTCCGATGAAATCGATCGGAAACGGCCTCCCCTGGTGGGCGAGCTGAAAAAACGAGTGCTGGGCGTTGGTGCCGGGTTCGCCGAATATGATTGTTCCGGCAGGCACATCGAGAGCTTCCCCGTCATTTGTTACGGATTTTCCGTTACTTTCCATGTTAAGCTGCTGTATGTGGGGAGCAAGCTTCGACAACGGAGAGGCGTAAGGGATTATTGCCTGTGCCGGGTAATGGAGAAAATTATTGTTCCACACGGAAATAAGAGCGGCGACAAGGGGAAGATTTTCATCGGGCGGCGCCTCTTTTGCGTGTATGTCCATCTCTTCGGCCCCTTTTAAAAATCTCTCGAAAACGTCGTATCCAAGGTAAAGGGCAAGCGGCACACCCCCAACCGCTGAGGTGACGCTGTATCTTCCGCCTATGAAATCGAACATGTGAAATGACGCAACAACCGGGTTTGAAGGATCATCCCCCGGGCTTCCTTTGCTTGTAACCGTTGCAAAGTGCTTTGCCGGATGAAGCCCTTTCTGCCTCATGAATTCGTAGGCCTGGTTTGTGTTTGCCGTTGTTTCGGAAGTCGTGTAGCTTTTTGAAATAACAATCCAGATCGTTCTTTCAGGATCTATGGCCGACGCAATCTCTCCGAAGTTGTTGATATCGACATTTGAAAGAAAATGAATTTTCATTTTCTTCAGAGCAAGATGTTTCAGCGCCGCTGCAACAAATTCGGGTCCCAGATATGAACCGCCTATTCCTATCACGACTACATGCTCAAAGGCTTTGCCTGTTGAGCCTTTAATTTTGCCTGAATGAATTTTGGAAGCAAACTCTTCAATCTTTTTTCTCACGGAAATAATTTCCGGCATGATATATTTCCCGTTTACCAATACATGGTCATCTGAAAATGATCTTGATGCGGTGTGGAGCGCCTCCCTCTTTTCCGTGTTGTTGACCTTTTTCCCATCCGTCATGTTGTTAAACCGTTTTTTTATCTTCCTGGCTTCGGCAAGATTCAGGAGAAGCGTCATTGCTTTTGCATCAACTCTCTGCCTGGAGAAATCATAGAAGATGCCGGCCCCTTTCAAAGAAAAATTCTCAATACGGCCATTTTCCGTAATCATGTATTTGAGATGCTTTTTTTCACGGTTGATTAGAGAGGCATGTTTTTTCAGTCTCTCCCATTCGGGAAGATCGGCTATGGGACATGATGGTTTTGTTTTCATGAATTCCTCGTCTATGGTTTCCGGTTCATGGTTTTTGATTTACGAGCCCATCATATTTTACCTGCAAGGCTTTTATGAATGTCCGTTATAATCTGTCCTGACAGTTCGGACATTGCCATGCTCATCGCTTCAGCGACAGCTTTTGGATTTTTCCGGGCGCATGGTTTTCTTGTGCTGTATTTTTTCTGGAAAAGTATTCTTTTATTTATATCGGGTTCATTTTCCACCATTAATACTATATCAAGGGAAAGAACGGCTTCCCATGCCTTTCCCCTGTCGTCCTCATAAAATTCGTCAACAGTGCCCGAAACCGAATGTGTTGCTGCGTATCCCGTGTCGTGGCTGAATACGCCCTTGAAAAAACCGGATTGCTTGATATCCCTGTACAAAAAATAAGCAATAAGATGAGCCGGGTTTGTCTCCCACCTGTGATAATTGTATTCATCGGTCTGAAAATCGCTTTTCCTGTAACTCATTTTTTCTGAATTGTACAAAGGGGATGCGTAAAAGCGCTCGATCTTTATTATAAAAGGCAGGGCGTTCAAACCGGTTAATTTCGGGGAATCATATTCGAGGGTATAGTAATCCGTTTTTGATGAGGAGCTTCCGAACATGGCGCATCCGCTTAACGGTAAGAGAGCGCAGACGAAAAGAAACGCAAAAGAATAATTTAAAATTGATTTTCCGGATATTTTCATAATGGCTCCATCGTTATCGGGTTT
>CAYVMK010000434.1:0-2520 GCA_964452445.1 uncultured Desulfonema sp.
GTCTTAAATTAGACGATTTTCAAAAGTGCAATTAATGCAACGTTTCCGTTAATGTATGCCCATTTGGTATGATGAAACATGTTGTTACCGTGGTGCATTACGTTTAATTTGATGGTAACCTCTGTGCCTTTAGCCGCTGCTTCGGGAGCAATAATTGTTACCGCTGCTTTGTCGGCCAAGGCAATGCCTGTTGAAAGCAAGAAAATCGCCGTAAGACAAAATAAAACAAACCGGGTTTTTTTCATGATTAATTCCTCCTTTTAAAAAAAGCTTATTTTTACGAAGCCGACTATTTTGATAAGATGGTTTTTATCATCAGATACCCTTGAACAGCGGATACGATTAATGTCGAAAAAAGTAACAGTTTAGCTCTTTGAAAAATTATCTTCAAAAATCAAAAAAAGCTGACTAGTATAACGTTTCACTAAACTGCTACGATTTATTGAATATATGAACTCTGATCCCCCTAACCCCGATAAACGGGATAAGTACCTTCACGAAATAATTTTCTGCCGGAAACGCGCAGAAAATTATTTCTAAGGTGCTAAAATGTGCCCGGCGGGCATAAAAAACCATGAACTTGGGCTAACAGCCTACAGTCTACCCACCCGAGCAGTTACTTTGTATCACTTCCCGCACGACCTTTTTAGTGGCCGCTACGAAATAACCATTACATTTCTGACCATTTTGTTAGGAGCCGTTACAAAATAATCATTACATTTCTGGACATTTTGTTACGGCTCCTTATGCCGTTCACGGTGTTGCAATGTTACAGTATTTTTTGAGAACGGCTTAATGCCGCGCCAATAAATGATTTAAAAAGAGGATGGGTTTTCATGGGCCGCGACTTGAATTCCGGATGGAACTGGCATCCGAGAAACCACGGATGGTCTTTGATCTCTACAATTTCCACAAGATCGCCGCTGGGTGAAGTTCCGCTGACACAAAGGCCTTTTGCTTCGAGCTTGTTCTTGAATTCGTTGTTGAATTCATACCTGTGCCTGTGGCGCTCTGAAATTTCCCCCGCATCATAAGCGCTATATGCCAGGGTCCCTTCCTTCAGAACGCATGGATATGCGCCAAGCCTCATTGTTCCACCTTTTTCCGAAGCAATATCCCGCTTTTGAATCGCTTTGGTTTTTTCATCATACCAGGAGAGCATAAGATATATGACAGGAAACGGGGTCTTCTCGTCAAACTCGGAGCTGTGAGCTCCTGCCATTCCGGCGACATTACGGGCATATTCTATTACCGCTATCTGCATTCCAAGGCATATTCCGAAATAAGGCACTTTATTCTCCCTGGCATACCTTGCGGCGCATATTTTCCCCTCGACTCCGCGCGATCCGAATCCTCCCGGAACCAGTATTCCGTCGGCGTCGGCAAGAATTTTACCGCAGTTATTGCCGTCGATATTCTCCGAATCAATAAAGAAAAGGCTGACCCGGCAGTCATTTGAAAATCCGCCGTGATAAAGGGCTTCGTTGAGGCTCTTGTATGATTCAATAAGATTTGTGTATTTCCCCACAATCGCAATCTTTACCGAATGCCCGGGATTTTTAATTCTTCTTACAAGATCCTCCCAGGCTTCGAGACGCGGCGCCCTTGTCCATATATTGAGCAGCTCTATGATTTTATCGTCCAGCCCCTCGCCGTGGAATATCAGAGGCACTTCGTAAATCGACTCTACGTCTTTTGCGGTTATAACGGCATCTACACCCACGTTACAGAAAAGAGCTATTTTTGCCTTGATATCTTTTGAAAGGTACCTGTCGGTTCTGCAAAGAAGTATATCAGGCTGGATGCCTATGCTCCGCAGCTCCTTGACGCTGTGCTGCGTCGGCTTGGTTTTTACCTCTCCGGCTGTCGCTATGTAGGGAACAAGCGTCAGATGGATATAAATAACATTTTCCTTCCCTGCATCGGTCTTGAACTGTCGTATGGCTTCAAGAAAGGGCAGGCTTTCTATATCCCCTATTGTTCCGCCTATCTCCACAATAACGACATCGACTCCGTCCGCCACCAGCCTGATGCTTCTTTTAATCTCTTCGGTGATATGAGGGATTACCTGAACGGTTCCGCCCAGATAATCTCCCCTCCTCTCCTTGGAAATTACCGAATAATATATTTTACCTGTTGTAAAATTGTTATCAGTTCTCATCTTGACGCTTGTGAAACGTTCGTAGTGACCGAGATCAAGATCGGTTTCAGCGCCGTCGTCGGTAACAAAAACCTCTCCATGCTGGAAAGGATTCATTGTGCCGGGATCTACGTTGATGTACGGGTCAAGTTTCTGTATGGTTACGGAAAGACCGCGGCTTTCCAGAAGCGCGCCTATGGATGCAGAAGCAAGCCCTTTGCCGAGAGACGAAATCACTCCGCCCGTCACAAAAATAAACTTCGTATCATTACCCATATCAGCGCCTCTTATAGCTGCTCGTTTTTTTGTTATGAAATCTGGTGCTCTGGTACCTTTCCAAATTATAGATGTTGGGGAGGTGAGCGAGCCCTTTAGGGTGA
>CAYVMK010000435.1:0-2518 GCA_964452445.1 uncultured Desulfonema sp.
GATCAAAAGAGTTTACAGGACTCTGGAAGACCTCTCGTATAAAAAGGCGCGGGGGTTGCGCAAGCATTTTTATACGATAGAACGCTCACTTCTTCTGACAAATATCTACGTTTCCATCGGAGCCGGATGCCTATGTTATGCAAACATCAGGATGCTTGGCGGAGCTTCAGGATATTTCCCATACGTTGTCATGTCCATGCTGTACGTTCTTTCAATGCATACTCTGAACAACCTCATAGGCAGAAAAGCGGATTACTACAACGACCCAGACAGGGCGTCCTTTTACAAAAAGCATCAGACTCTTCTTTCATTCCTTGCTGTTTCGGCGGGAGGCGCGGGGCTTTTGACGGCATACTCGGCAGGCCTGACCTCATTTTTGGTGCTTTTATCCATGAGCATCATGGGCCTTTCATACAATTTAAGGATTATCCCCGAAAGACTGGCAAAAAGCAGATACAGGGGTATAAGGGATATACCCGGCTCTAAGACTGCGCTTATTTCACTTGCGTGGGGAGTTGTAACATCAATCCTTCCCGTCCTTTCCCTGCATTTAAAAGCCGGAATTCCCGTTGTCTTCGCCTTGTCCGTAAGCATGATTTTTGTCAGGACAGCCTTTTTCGATATTCTTGATATGCAGGGAGACCGCATTGTCGGAAAGGAAACTATTCCTATTATTCTCGGTGAAAAAAAAACAATGCGCCTGCTGAAATATGTTCTCCTTTCCTCAACAGCTGTTTTGCTTATTTCAAGCGCATTCAATCTCATCTCAAAGCTTGGTTTCGTTCTTTTTCTCTGTCCTTTATTCTTATTTTTTGTGCTTACAAAACATGAACAGGGTTACATGCTTCCCGGAACAAAACTTGAATTTCTGGTTGAATCCCATTTTGTAATGGCGGGAGTAATAGCTCTCTTATGGCCGTTTATTTAGTTTCATGCTCAGGTCTTCGTCTCCCTTGCCGCATCCTCGGGATTAATACGCCATGTAATAAGGGGCGAGAAAAAATAGAGAAGCATGTATAAAAACGAAACGTACCCGAAATAGGGGGTAAAAACGGACAGAAGAACGAGAAAGGTTAATCGGCCAAACCAGGGGTGGCGGCCGACAAAGCGCCCAAGATGAAGGTACTTTATGGGATACAGATTCATAAAGACCGCAGCGGTTATAATGGTGACAAAGCAGAAAACCCCCCAGAAGTAAATCATTCGGGGCTCATCCGATACGCTCTGGCTGAACATAATAAGCGGGGCCGTCACAAGCAATGCAGCTCCCGGAGTGGGCATTCCCTTGAAGAAACCCGGAATGGGATTTTTATCCAGAGTGAAATAGACAAGCCTGCCTATGCCTAAGACGGCATAAAAGAGCGCGGCAAAAACTATCGGCAGATTCAATACAAAAACATTCCGGGAGTCCGAAAGTGTTATGTAAAATATCCAGGCAGGAGCGATGCAAAAACTGACTGCATCTGCAACGTCATCCAGTATGCTTCCGAGACTGATTTTAGCCGGATGGGCGTCAATCGGCTCGGTCAGCCCCAGCTTGCGGGCAAGAGCGCCGTCGAGCTTATCAAACATAGCTGCGCCGATAAGAAAAAGATATGCCTCTTTTACCCGGCCCTGGTAAGCAAAAAAAACAGCAAGAAGACCCATTACCGCATTCATGACGGTCAGTGAATTAGGGAAAAAAGAAAGGATTTTCCGCCTCAGATGGTCATCATCATCGCAGATGCCGTCAAGGCAGTCTGTCCCGTATTTGCGGCAGTAGCCTGCTATAGAGCCGAAATTGATTACAAGAAATATTATCTCGATAATAAACAACGTGCGAAGCGGGAGGTTTCCCATCCATGAAACCCAGGAATATAATATTGAACCGGAGTCGCCCGAAACATAAAAAGCGTGTGCATAAAGAAGCGCGCCGACAGGAGCGGCCACAACGGTGCGAAGCCTTGTAAACTCCCTCAATTCCGGCTCCTGTCCTCTCTGTATTGCAAATCCGCGGATGAAATGGGCAAAATTGTCCCGGATCAGGACAATAACGCACAAAATAAGAATAAAAATGGCATGAAGCAATTCGGGCTTTGTGTGCCCGGGTGAAATAAAAATAAGACGCCACATTACACCCACCGCAACAAGCGGAAAGATAATAGAATAGACAATTTTATCCATTATCCGTTCGGCAAGATGCGCAAAAGTGAGATTCGGGCTGAACCTCGCAGCAAACCATCCGTCAACAAGATCAAAAGACATAGATACAAAGAGAAAAACGACTCCCAACATATAAAGA
Source organism: uncultured Desulfonema sp. (assembly GCA_964452445.1). Taxonomy (GTDB): domain Bacteria; phylum Desulfobacterota; class Desulfobacteria; order Desulfobacterales; family RPRI01; genus RPRI01. The sequence continues at coordinate 2,282 of CAYVMK010000435.1, forward strand.
AAAGGGTTGCGCGTCCACATGACTGCAATGGCGCACAGCATTCCCAGAGATACAAGCGGAAGCCGCCCGTATACGAGAATCGCTGTAACCTTTTTTGATATCTGCTGTTTGCCCGGCATGATATTCCAGTTTAATTCTGACGGTTATGTAAAAAGCCTGTCGGAATTGTGATTAGTACCTTGGAAATAATTTTCTGCGCGTTTCTACCCCTCAAGGGGGTACTGAAAAGAGTGGCAG